>JAHYIR010000009.1 GCA_019429305.1 Candidatus Cloacimonadota bacterium | reverse complement strand
GACAGTCAGGGTTTTCTGGTTGGTATCATTACAGACGGAGATCTAAGACGCTTGATGACGAGAGAAGGTGATATTTTAGAAAATACTGCTGAAGATGTGATGGGCAAAAAGCCGAAGTCCATTACTCAGGACTCATTAGCAGTTGATGCTTTAAATCTTATGGAGGATTTTAAGATTACGATGTTACCGGTTGCTGATAATGATGGTAAACCTATCGGAATGTTACACATGCACGACTTGATAAAAGCCGGTGTTGTAAGTTAAATAATTAAAACCACAAGGTAAATAATTATGAAAAAACACAGATTCTTGTTACTCTTCGTTTTTCTCATTATCATTCCAATAAATGCTTTGGAATACACTCGTAACGTTTCTTATGAACTAATCCCCGGTATTGAACCCCCTTTATATCGCCTCTATGCTTACGAACAGACTGTTTATCAGATCACGCAGCAACTTGAAAATCAGGTGCAGGAATTATTAGATAAACAACCACGACGAGTAAGAAGGCAAATAGTGCTGGCTGAAGATGAACTGATTTTATTATTACCCAATCTGATAGATATTGTTATTGAATATGAAAACCTGACAGCAACACATCAGATATTCAATATCAAAGGGAAAGTTGATAGAGATTTGTTGATTGAAAGACTGCTTGATTTATCCGATAAAAAGAGACAGATTTTGACTGATTATCGTCGCAATTTATACATTGATTTGGTAGAGATTAGTGAGCTTATCAGCAATTTAGCTGAGATAGACACTAATAACTTGAGAACAAAATTGCTGACTCTTAATGCTGAATATTGGTTCTTTCTCGGTGAACTATCATATTATTATCAAGAATGGCAACAAGCATTATTGAGCTATAATAGCGGATTGAGCTTTTTTGAAGAAAACGTAGATGCTTATCGAAGAATATATAGTATATATCTGAATCTTAATAATCAGCAAAGGGCGATAGCTACTTTGGAAAAACTCTTAGAATTGAGCCCAGATGATATTGAGACACTCTATAGATTGGGCAAACATTGGGAAGTACTTAGGGATAAAGAAAAGGCGGTTTTTTACTATGAAAGATTAGCAGATGAGACTGACGACTATCCCGAAGCAGTATATTATTTAGCAATTCATTATCATGAAACAGAGGATTATCCTAAAGCAAGCGAATATTCAATTAGAACTGCTAACTTACCAAATTTAACAATCGATATTGCCAAACCTCTGATCAGTATCTTGCTAGAGCTAAATCATCCCAATGAAACCAAACCACTTCTTCAGATGCTCTTAGAGAAAGAACCACGAAATGCTTACTTATACAAATCGCTGGGGGATATTTCATATCAAAAAGAAGATTTTGTTCATGCTCTCATCTTCTATCAACAGGCAGTGAAGATCAGACCTAATGATCACTATACTCAGTTTAATTTGGCTAACTCACTTTTCAAAACCGGATCATATACTGATGCTGTCGGGCACTATCAAAAAGCTCTTGCCTTAAACAAGGACAACAGTGTTTATCATTACAACCTGGCAAATGCCCTTTTTAATGCAGAACGTTATAATGAGGCAATAGATCATTATCAGAAAGCCATAAATCTGGGTTTCAATAATCCGGAAATTTACTTTAATCTTGGTAATACTAACTATCAATTGAAGAATTACCAGGAAAGTATCGACTTTTATCAACAAGCAGTTGAATTAAAATCTGACTATCTGGCTGCACTATTCAACATAGCACATACTTATGAACTACTGAAAGAAGAAGATACCGCTTTAGGATATTACATGCAGGTTATTAAATTAGATCCCATCTATTACCAAGCATACTACAATATCGCTAATTATCATAAAAATTTAGGAGAGCTGGAAAAAGCAATAGAGTTCTACCAAAAGTCTATTGCTATCAATCCAGAGGATGATTACTCATATTCGAATATGGGGGATTGCTATAGAATGCTCGGTCTTTATGAAGAAGCCGAAGCTGCCTATATACAAGCAATCGAACTTGATCCGGAAAACCCGGTACCCTATAATAATCTCTCCTTAACATACTATTTACAAGAAGAGTATCTCAAAAGCTTACAATATCTCAGAAAAGCTGCTAAATTAGGGCATTACAATGCTCGTAATATCATGCAAAATATGGTATTAGATTAAAACCATAGAAACACAGAGAAAAGAAAAAATCTGTTAAAATTGAACTATAGGGGCGACTGGTGGTCGCCCTTTTTAATAGGATAATTGTGATGAAGATTCTGAATAACCTCTACAAGACCTGTTTTAATGAGTAATTTATTCAAACTTGAATCTTCTCCATTGTCCAACCCGAAGGAGTTTTTCTGGCTTGATGAGTAAAACCACAATCTAATAGCTGTTGTAGAGCTTCTTCATAGTGAGAATCAAAATGCTCAATTTTATGAGAATCCGAGCCAATAGTTATCAACTCACCCCCCATACTTTTAAAAAGAGTCAGATATTCCGGTACAGGAATCAACTTACGGTAAGAGTTCCTCATCCCTGATAAATTGACCTCCAGAGCAATACTTTTCTTAATTAAAAGAGATAATATCTCTTTGATAAGCTCTAAGACTTGCTTCTCATCAGGTTCATGAGGCAGATATCTTTTATAGATGCCTAAATGACCTAGGATATCGAAATTACCATACTCAACAAGAGCCAGATTCTCCAAATAATAAGTACGAATAAATTCGGGTGTTATCTCTACTGTTAAGGGTACGGAGATATTACTGCCCTCAGGAAGCACATGAATAGAAGCAATTTTCAGATCTGGTTCTTCAGTAGTTTTTAATACTTCATCTACTATAGTGTGACATCGATGATACTCACCAAGTTCGACACCTTTTAGTATGCTGATAGAAAGATTTTGATTCTTCAGAAAAGATACTGCTTCGGAATATTTCTGATATGAAGGAATACCCCAAACAGCAATCTCTGAAGAAAGTAGATCAAAATGATCTGTAAAAGCAATCTCATCATAACTTCTTTCAATCGCTTTGGAGATCACTGCTTGCATTTCTAAATCACTATCAGCACTATACATGCTGTGAATATGATAATCAATCTTCATGGTCCTCCAGAACGTTCCAATCATAATCCTCCAGAACCTTTATCGTAAGAAATATGATTGTTCTAATATCCATGATCTGGTTTAGATAGATAATATCTGTATCCAATTCCTGGATTAAATAGTCTCCAAATTTCTGGAGAGTGAATTCTTCAGACCTTGTAGCGTGGGGATAATACTCTCCCATGAAATGCCAGGCAAAGAGTTTCAGGTCCATTTCAATCAGTAATTCGATAAGATTATTGACTATATCAAAACTTGGTGGTGATTTTTTATAATCATAATAGAGGGTTAATAGAGTATTAAGTGCTTTGTAAAGATTACCAAGTGAATACTCGGCTAAATATTTCAAAAACAGTGCGTCTGTAAAATAAATACTTGATTCGTCCGTCAAGATCTGCTCAATGTAATCTAAAGCGATTTCATATCTCTTCTGATATATCTCATTTACAGCAATTAAATAGAACAACTCCTGATCATTTGATTGTACATCTTGCTCGATTAGTATATGATAGATTTCATTGGCTTCATTATAGAGGTACGCCTTTTCATAGACCCTTGCCAGAATACGCAAATAATCGAACCCGATCTCTTCATCTTCACAATCTTCCAGAATATCAATGAGTAGGGTAATGCTCTTTCTGGAGTCTTGTACTAAAAGGATCTGCTCGATCTGCTGACGGGATAACTGACGAATGTTATCAATATCTGTCGTTTGATGTAGATTTAGTAGAATATCCAACGCTTTATCTATATTTTTCAGCTCTTTATGAGCTAAGCCGTCAAAGAATAGTAGAGAATCGGTACCAACTGATTCTTCATGATTATCTAAGAAATCTCCAATAAATGATAGTGCCTTGTTATACTGTCTCTGATTGAGATAGAATTTGGAAAGATCATTAGCAAGTCGAATATTAAAGTCACTCTCGGGATATTCTTCTAACAGAGTTAGTATAAAATCTTCGGAGTCTCTATATTCACCTAAATTAAAGCGGATCCTCTCTGTCTTGAGAATTAATCTATAATCAGTTTTATACTCTAAGATTCGTGAATAATATTCCAGTGCTTTCCTTTGATTTCTTTGCTTTTCATAATGTTCACCAATCTTGCGGAGAATAGCTATTCGCTCTTCCATCGGTAAGCCAGTATAATTGTCTTCAAAGAAACTTATGTATCTGGCAAATTCACCAGTTCCTTCAAGGGTTTTTAAATGATTTATTACGAAGCTCTGATCATTTTCCGGTAATGAATATTTAGTGATGAAATTGTTAAAATAGTGAAGGGCAGTATGGTAATTTTCTGTATGACTATATAACTGGGCTAAATTATACACTGCTAATGAATCATAAAAACTCTTCTCTTCTTGCAGATTCTTCATCCAATAGTAGGCAGTACTATTGAACCTATAATAACCGTAAAAGCAATAACCCATAGAATGATTGGCATATTGTTCATCAATAGCGTTAAAGGTCAGATATTTCCTGAATTTTGCTTCTGCTTCTCTAAATCGACGGTTATGATAAAAAGTCTCTCCCATAATGAGATTTAACAAAGGATAGTTATCTAAGTCTTCTTCTTCGATGGAAGTTAAAAGTGTTGCTGCTGTTTTAAAATGATTGTTTTCCCAAGCTATAAAGAGGTCAATGAGAGATCTGTGATAATCATTTTCAAGAAGTAAAGAGAGTGAATTAGCTTCATCAATCAAGCTATTTTCTAATACATAAAGGATAAGATTAAACCGGGCTCTATTTGATAGAAGAGTTAAATCTTCCGGTAACAAAGAATCATCTTGGAGATAATAAGATATCAGTGAAATATAATCATACGCACTGGTTAGGAGCATCTCGTTTCCCGAATCGAGGACATTTCGCATAAAAGCATAAGATAACCGGTAATACTGTAAATTATAATAAGCTATTCCCAAGATAAAATTCTTCTCTCCCGGATGATATATTGAATTGGGGAATATATCGGTCAAATCAATAACCTGCTCATTTTTCCCATTAACCAGCAAATTATAGAGAGTTTGTTTATAGATGCTATGGATCTCTTCAGAAAAATACTCTCTCTGCAACTCGATAAACTCTGATATCTTTTCATATTGTTCTGTGTTTAATGCTGATAAGATATAATACTCGATCAGATCATCAAAAAGAACAATCTTTACCCTTAGGGGTAAGTTATCAATGTAATCAAACACCTCTGCATAAGAGCTAGAAAGGAAATAGAGCTCCGGGAATAATAAGACATACTCTTTTCTGCTTAAAGGGTCGCTTATTTTCTCTAATGATGAAAAGGCAGTATCCCAATCCGAATTATTTTTAGCTAACAGAGCTTCCTGATAGTACTCCCGATCCAGATCAGATATTTCTAACTCAGTAGTAAATCTCTTCCACAGATCATTATCTTTACCTAACACAGTAGTAAATATACCGCTAAAGAAAAAGAGTAATAGTGTAGAAAACAAGAAAAAGTATGATCTGTAGTTGATTATCTTCATCATTAAACTCAAAATTATTTTTTTAACTATAAAAAAGATTTTATCGAGTCAAGCAATTCTTTTCTTTTATATAATTCTACTTTCCTATGTAAACAGCCATTATTCCTACTCAAGATTAGCAGCAAAAAAAGCGGCACCTAAAGCACCGGAAAAGATTGGTTCATCAGGAACAGATATCTTTGTTTGTAGTTCATCTTCTAAAGCTTTTTGTACCCCTAAATTAAGAGCTACACCACCGGTCAAAGTTACCGGGGGTTGCCATTGGATATTAGATAACAGATTTTTTACTCTTTTCGCTATAGAGCGATGAATTCCCATCAGGATATCATTCTGAGAAGTGTTGCGATTGATCAAAGAGATTATCTCTGATTCAGCAAAAACAACACAGGTGCTCGAAATATCAACATTCTCTTGTGATTGAAGTGCTAACTCACCTAATGAAGAGAGAGGAACATTGAATAATTCAGATATTCTTTCCAGAAAACTTCCTGTACCGGCTGCACATTTGTCATTCATAGCAAATTCAATTATATGATGTTCTCTATCCAAGCTGATAACTTTTGAGTCCTGACCACCAATATCGATAATAGTCATGGTGGTAGGTATTAACTGCCTGATCCCTCTTGCATGACAACTGATCTCAGAGATGTGATCAGAGTTGATCAATTTTCTTCCATAACCAGTTGAATTGAAGGGAATGTTTTTATCATGTATATTTAGTGATACCAAACTATCTGCTAAAAGTTTTTGAGCCGTTCTTTGAGGTTCTGTTCCGGTAGTTACTACTTTTTTGCAGACCATCTTTGCCAGATCAGTATCCCAGAAGATTATTTTCGTATTACGAGAACCTATATCAATACCTGCAGTGATCATTATTACTCTAAGAAATGACAGTAAAGGTTTTTGACTTTGAAATACTCACGGGCAATATTCTGCAGATCTTTTGTCGTCACCTTTTGTAATCTTTCTTCCCGTTTCAGATAATACTCATAACCATAACCTAAAAGATCTAACATAGCTAAAGCAGAAGCTTGACCCAAAACACTCTCTTCGGCTCTCAGACGCTGTCCTCTGACTGTATTTTTTGCTATTTCCAGCTCTTCTTCCGTAACACCCTTTTTCTTGATATCTTCTAATATCTTGATCATCAGTGCATAGGCCTGTTTACTTTTCTTCTTATCTACCATAGCGCTGGCCACAAAAAAACCTATCTCCTGCGTTGAAAGATAATCAAAACCGGTAGTATATGCCCACCCTCTCTTCTCACGTAACTCATTAGTTAAACGGGAATTCATATCACCACCAATAACCTGAGCGAGGAGGTGAAAAGCTGTATTTTTCTCAATTTCCTGAGCAGAACAACCCAAACCCCCAATATGAATTATCGCTTGTTGATTCTGAGGTAGAGTATTTCGCTTATGAAGTTTATTGGGTGAAAAGATAACCTTTTGCTTCGATATAATTGTTTTGCTCTTTTCTCCGCGAAAGATCCTTTCACAATTGAAGAGAGTGTCTTCGAAATCAAAATCACCAACAATAGACAGAATCATTTGAGAGCTATTGTAATGTTCATAGAACCAGTTCAATATTTGCTTACGGGTTAACTTACGGAGTGTTGTTTTTGTACCTTCTCGTTCCAATAAGTTACTATCTCTGCCAAAAAACTGCCGTTTCCAGAGATATGCAGCATAGTACACAGGAAAATCCTTTACCCTTTCTAGATTACTCAAGAGAGTCTTTTGAATATTATGAAAATGCTCTGCCGGAAATAATGGATACTTAATAATATCAGCCAATAGCTCCAAACTGGTGGCAAACATTTCGGTAAAACACTTTACTTTGACTAAAGTAACTTCTTCTTGAGCTGTAATATCTATCTGAATACCGTGTTGAGAACAAAATTCCAGTAACTGGTCATAAGAATTTCTTTGATTACCATATAGTAACATAATAGAAGTCAGGAGATTTATCCCCCTGTTTTCAGTGATTTCATTAAGCTGTGAAACTCTAAAAGCTGCTGTAATGCCTATGGTTGGTCTTCCTACAACCCTTTTAAACAAGACCTTAGTACCACTGGGAAGACTTGTTTCGTAAAAATCACTCTTTATAGCACCATTCTTGATCTTTTTTACTTGTAGCTCTTTGACCCGAGCTTTTATCTTATCCTCTATAGAAAAGTTCTTGCCGAGATGAAATATACCTAACTGCTGAAAATTATAATACTTTTTAAGGATATCATAGACCGATCTCTCAGAGATCTTCTTTAACATCTTGGGATATTCAATAAAGAGTTTGTAATCTCCTAACATCTCCTCTGTCCCCAAACTCATGCCTAAATATCGCATATATTCAAAAGAGTAGCGGTGCGAATGGAGTAGTTCGGTTTTTGCTTCATTGAATTCATCAATACTGAAACCGAAATGCCTGATCAACTCAAACTCTTCTAAAAAGATCTCGATTATTTGCTCAATATCTGCATTACTTTTAGGTATGATCAATATTACCGAGATACCGTCATTGATCCCTGTAAATGATTCTACTCTGATCTGATCTACCAGTTTTTCTTTTACAAAGAGGCGACGATATAGTCGTGATTTCTTACCAATGGCAAAAATACGAGTAATCAGACCTAATGTATGTGATTCGGGGTTCTTATCTGACAATTCAGGCAGTACAAACCCGAGCATTGATTTAGCAACATTTTTAGGGAGAGATTTTATTATGAAAGATTCCGGATAGGTTGTCACCTTTTCATGTTGGATGGCTAAATCACCGGGTTGCCAATCTCCGAAATAGAATTCGACTTGCTCTAAAAGCTCCTGTTTATTAAAATCTCCACTAACAACTAAATAACAATTCTGAGGTATGTAATACTTTTTATAAAACTGATTCAATTTAGCTCTTGTCGCTTTAGTCAAAGAATCCCTGTCTCCGATAATCGGTTTTTTAAAGGGGCTTTCAATAAAATAGAGTTTCGGGATCTCTTCCAGAAAGTGATCTTCCGGATCATTCTGATACTGATTCAGTTCTTCGAGTACAACCCCCTTTTCATAAGAGAATTCTTTAGTAGAAAAATTTGCCTGACGGACCAGTTCACTCAATATTTCCAAACCATCATTAGAAAACTGAGATGAGAGAGTTAGATAATAACAGGTAGAATCGAATTCAGTATAGGCATTGATGTTACTCCCCAGATAAGAAGCTCTGACTGTTAATGCATTCGCCGGGAACTTTTTTGTTGATTTAAAGACCAGATGCTCCATGAGATGTGAATATCCTGCTTCCTGCTCAGATTCCCAGCATGAACCGATCCTGACAAATAGCTGTAGAGATATTACAGGATGAGCATGATGCGGAGCCATGATAGTTTTAAATCCGTTATTAAGGGTCTTTGAACTTATATTAGCGACTATTTTATCTTCTTGCATATTTCCTTTTTCCGTAACATAGACTTTAGTCTGTGTCTTTCTTCCGTTCCCACTCTAAATAGGCATAAGCATTATGATTATGTATTGATTCATAATTCTCAGAGGATATTTTAAAGCCGGTTATTCTTTTGTCTTTTTTGAGTAATATTGCTAAATCCCTAACGATATCTTCCACAAATTTAGGGTTTTCATAACCCTTTTCTGTCAGGAATTTTTCGTCCTCTCTCTTTAACAGAGGATAAACTTCTGAGCTGGCAATTGATTCGACATACTCAATGATCTCTTCCAGCCAGATGAAACCATTATAAGTGAGGAGCACAGTCACAATTGATCTCTGATTATGTGCTCCCTGTTGACTGATCTCTTTTGAACAGGGACAAACGGTTGTAATTGGAACTTCTACCCCTATTGTGAGCTTATATTGTTCAGAAAGTGAAGCAACGAAAGTACAATTATAATTTAATAAAGAGGCTATACCGGATACCGGTGCTTTTTTCTCCATAAAGTAAGGGAATTTAAGGGTTATATATGCTCTGTCTGCAGATAGTTTCTGCTTGATGCTTGCTAAAATATGGGGTAGATTTTCAATGAAATCTTCTTGATGGTATTGATTAAGGACTTCAATAAATCTGCTCATATGTGTACCGCGGTAATGGTGCGGTAATTCAACAAAGAAATCTATCTCAGCAATGGTTTTTTGTAATTCATTTACTCTGTCTTGTACTATGATCGGATACTTGAGGTTCTTAACCCCTACTTTGTCTATCTTCTCTTTGCGGGAGTCGGGTAAATTTTGAATATCTTTGCTTAACATTATTCACTCACTATTTATCTGCAACATCGAATTTAGTCTGTGACTATTAAGTCTCTGATCCCTTCAGATCTTAAAGATACTATCTCCTCACCATCGTGATAGTATATTACACATTCCGTATCAGAATAAGACTTGATCAAATTAATTCCCTCCTCGGGTGTGAGAAGAAAGATGGCTGTTGATAACACATCAGCTAAAGTAGTATTGGGTGCCAGTACTGTTACGGAAAAGATGTTATCTACAGGATATCCTGTCAAAGCATCTATTATATGATGATATCTCCGACCTTCATGATCAAAGTATCTCTCATAATCTCCGGAGGTAACTACTGCCCTGTCTTTTATAGCTAGAACAGCAATAACATCATTAACATCTCTGGGATGTTGAATTCCGATCAGTTGCTCTCTTCCTTGATCGCCAAACAAGCGGATATCCCCTCCGGCATTAATGTAACCACTATGAATCCCTTTCGATATGGCATATTCTACTGCTTTGTCTATGATATATCCTTTGGCTATACTACCCAGATTGATCTTCATTCCTACCGGTCGTATAATGTAATTAGGCCTGATTATTATATCAGAAAATCCTACTTTATCCATAGCCATTCTGATAGAATCTGCCGGTGGTGGATACGTTCGTTCGCTGTTCCATATCTCTGTTAAAACTCCTATTGAAACATCATATCTCCCATCGGTTTTTTGATAAAAGATCTCTGCCAAAGTTAAAAGTTCATAGAATTCTGGATCAATCTCCACTTTCTCATGCCTATAATTATTGATCCTCCAAAGATCTCCTTCTTCATCATAATAAGAAAATTTCCGTTCATAATGATTCATCAAGGCAATAGTGCTGTCCATTATTGCCGGGATATTCTTCTGACGGGCAGTAAAAGACAGTTCGACCAGTGTATCCATCATAAAGCGGGATCTTGTTTCGGTATTATACTGCACCTTATAGCGATAAATGGCTATGAAGATCACTGCTAACAAGATCGCAATGTTAACTATATCTCTTCGTTTCATTTTAAAAATCCCTTACCAGATCATGATATGCTAAATATTTCATAACATTTCAAATAATTAAACCACTTCATAATTGTCAATACAAAGCATGATTGATAAATATAGAAATAAAGGGCGATAATACATCGCCCTTTAAAGAAATATCATTTTCTTATTAGATAAGCTAAGAGCCCTATTCCGGCATCTCTGTCGATGCTATAACTCGATAGAATTTCCTTGTAGTGAGGGGTTCTGTAAACTCATTATTGGCAGTAGTACCTGCTAAATCCCATTCTTCCTCTGGAACATAGGGATCTCCTGTTGAATATATCTTGTAAGAATTCGCTCCGGTAATATGTTCCCAACTCAGAATCACTGTATTGCTTTCTATTGAGATAGTTACTACGGGAGCTGACAGATCGACCATAGATAAAATTTCGAATACATTTGGTATATAGTTTATCGAGTAATTATCTCCGGCTGATAAAGTTCCCTGGAGAATTTGATATTCACCGACCTCTTCGCCGACTTCTCTTACAAGACTACCACTGAACTGATCTCCAGCAATTAATTCAGGTTCTACAGTATAAGTAAGTGGAGGATCTTCTTCGCCATAAACCTTGCTCTGAGGATCGGCTGTTACCGTTATTGCCATTGGTGAAATTGTCAGATAGTCTGATTGATAGATAATTGTATAGTTTGCTCCTGCCGTCAGAGTTCCTTGCAGGATCTCATACTGACCGACATCTTCACCGATCGCTCTCGATAATTCACCAACAATGGTATCTCCTTCAACTAATAATGGACTATATTGATAAGTAAACTCCGGATCAGCTTCTCCATATATTTTGGTTTGAGGATCGGCTGTTACGGTTATTGCTAAAGGATCTATAACTAACCAAGCTGTTTCTGATCCTACATAGTTCAATTCATTAATGACCACCTCGACCTCATAAGTTCCAACATTAACAGGAAGGGTAGGTGATCCATCATAAGTGACAGTATAATTTAGTCCCAATGGTGTTGTAACAACTGTTACATCTCCTACCGAACCATAGATCTGACTGAGATCATAGATCTCGATTGTGGCAGTTGCCGGTGATATGGTCAGATAATCGGAGACATAAGATATAGTGTAATTATCTCCGGCAGTCAGAGTACCCAACAGAATCTCATATTGACCAACATCTTCACCTAATTGTCGGGTTAAAGAACCGGTAAAGCTATCACCAACAATTAGTGCCGGATTAACTCCATAGGTTAATACCGGATCAGCTTCTCCATATATCTTGGTTTGAGGGTCGGCTGTTACGGTTATTGCTAAAGGATCTATAACTAACCAAGCTGTTTCTGATCCTACATAGTTCAATTCATTGATGACCACCTCGACCTCATAAGTTCCAACATTAACAGGAAGGGTAGGAGAGCCGTCATAAGTGACAGTATAATTTAGTCCCAATGGTGTTGTGACTACTGTCACATCATCTACAGAACCATAGACCTGACTGAGATCATAGATCTCGATAGCAGCGGTAGCCGGTGATATAGTCAGATAATCTGAGTTGTAAGTTATTCTATAATTATCCCCGGCAGTGAGAGTGCCCTGCAATATCTCATACTGACCTACATTTTCTCCAAGCTGTCTGGTCAGAGTGCCGGTAAATCCATCTCCGGCAAAGAGTACCGGATCAACACTATAGGTGAAGAGGGGATCCGCTTCTCCATAAGTTTTACTTTGCGGATTGGCTGTGACAGTAATATCGAACGGGAAGATCTGGAGTAGTGCTTGTTCGGTTCCTTCATAATATGGATCGTCAATTGTAACCTCTACTAAATAGTTTCCGACATTAACAGGTAGTTCAGGTGAACCATTATATGTCACAATATAATCAAGTCCCGTTGGATTTGTAGTTACTGAGACAATTAAAGGTTCACTTGAGTATATTTGCTCCAGATTACTGATCATAATACCTGCCTGACCCGGATTGACTGCAAAGTAACCATAAGCTATATCACTCTCTAACCAACCAGCTTTTATAGCTTTGGTCTCCAATTCAATATATGAATTATAGAACAGGTAGATCGGATCGATATATTCCTGCCATTCTTCTCTTCTGACCCCATCAGAACTAATAATTCTATAAAGTATTGTTGCTCCTGAAGTAGTAGTTATCAGTTCCAGATCGATCGGCTCATCAAATGGTGTACCTTGTTCTACCGGATCAAAGGTCGGAGTAACTACTTTCAGCTCATAACTGGCATAACTTATTTCTGAATCTGCCCAGTTATTTCTCGTTGCCATTGCCCAGATCTCAGTGTTTTGAGTTATATTAACAGAGTTCCCAGCAGTCCAGTCATTACCCTCTGCCGTTTTATACCAGATAGTAGCTGCCGGAGTTGCTGATGAAATAGTTACGGTAAACTCCTGATAGAACGGTTCAGCTTGTTGAGGTGGATTAAATGTCGGTGCTGCTACTGTTCCTTGGAGTGTAGTAACTTCTACAGTATTGGACGGAACTGATTCGCCATGAGTTTGATAAACAGCGGTTACATAATAACTGTAAGTGACACCATTCCCTAATCCGCTATCAGTGTACTCCGTCTCTGGAGTTGTGACATTATTTATATATGATCCGTTGCGATAAATATTGTATGATAACAATGTTCTTATTGGAGGTGCATCCCAATCCAGGAAGACAGATCCAGCTCCCGGTACTGCAGATAGATTTATCGGTGCTGCCAGAGGAGTTGCCTGTACTATGTTTGATGCTTCAGACTCGCCTTCTGTATAAACTGCCGTCACATAATACGAATAGGTCGTTCCATTCACAACTGTATTATCAGGATACTCAGTGCCGATGACTATTTCAGGATTTATTTGCACACCATTGCGATAGACATTATATCCAAGTAATGATCTTACTAACGGTGCATCCCAGCTTAAATTCACAACACCATCTCCGGCTACTGCTGACAGATTTGATGGTGGGTTCAGTACCATACCAAAAATACTAAGAGTGGCTGGAACAACAACATCAGCACCGGCATTGTTAGCAATGACAATATCTGCTGTGTGCACTGATCCGGCTGGTAGTCCTATAGAAACAAAAGAGACATCAACTATCTCACTCTGACCCGGTTGTACTATTCCACTTATCGGAGATACCGACAGCCAAGAACCTGAAGAGTCATAAAGCAAGCCGCGAATACACCAATTTGTATTGAAACCAAAGGCAGTGATCTGCGTCCATGAATTACTCCAATAGATCCACCCCCCTTTGTTTGCTACTAAAGGACCACTGTCAATACTAGCCGGGCTGCCTCCTGTTGCATTTATGGAATATCCTATCCAATATTCGTTACCGGTAATCAATGAGACCGGTGTTGTCAGGATATGAGTTGACCAGTCGTTTATTACTACAGACGATGTTACGTCTTGTGAATATATCTCAGTTCCGGAATTACCGGAACTGCCACCTTCCCAAACCTTAACTGTCACATTAGTGAATTGAGAAGTTCGGATATGATACTTAATGCCCAAAATTTGATAGTCTCCATAATAGGCAGCTAATTCATCAGCAGTAAAACGGACAGCTGAGATCCAATAAGCTGCTCCTCCGGCACCGACTCCGTTACCTGAATAACCGTTATCATAATGGATCTCTGTAATTCCTCGTGTTGTTTGATCAGCAGCACCATCGATATGCATAAAGCTGTCATCAGTATTAGCTCTTCGTGTTTCCACAACACTGATACTATATTCAAGATCAGCTTCTCCATCATTACTGATCGTCATTTGCTCTGTAGTGAATTCGCCGGTATTCAATTCTTCGAAAAAACTTACCGGAGTAACATCTATAGTTGGTAATAAAACATATTCATCACCGGTGATAAGGATATCATCTACACACCAATAATAACCCCAAGTACCTGTGTAATTCCATTTGAATTTAACCTGTGATTGTCCCTCCAAGGCAGGAATGGTTTGGCTAAAATATACTGGATTGCCTGTAGTTGATGTCCAGGATTGAATAGTTGTCCAAGTTGTTCCATTATTGATACTATAAGATAAAGTTGCTGTAGAAACATTTTGATACTGCCTGAAATAATGGGTAAAGGAAAGATTAACATTATAATTGTTACTCAAATCTAGTGTTGGAGTAACCAAGTCGGCATTCTGGGTATTGCCTGAGCCATAAGCATCACTGTTCAGATAAGCATAGTTCCCTGTAGTACCGCTCAAACCACCGGAAGTTGTACCAAATTGCCAGACCTGACCGTTACCCTGATGATCTATGATCTGCCAAAAATCGGGTAGTGTAGTTGAGGCATTAAAATTCTCGGAAAAGGGTAGCGTGAATGGTTCATAAAGAGTTGTTGCCTGGGCATTCAGTCCGGAAGAGTACTCATTAGAAGAATTATAAGAAAAAGCCCTGTAGTAATATGTAGTCCACGAATTCAGTCCAGTATGATTGTAGGAGGTAGCACTGCCTCTGTATAAAACCGTTCCGCCACCGGGAATATTTGTTCCTGCAGAATATACAGTTCCATCAACAGGAGTACCAAAAGTTCCTGTTGCAGACCAAGCAACCATAACATTATTGTTATCAGTGTTCTTGACCCAGTTAAGGTTTATTTGATGTAAACCGGCTGATGTAGCTGTAAAACTCTGGGGATTAGGAACTCCTAAACCAATATAAGTCATTGTTTCGACTAAAGCAGCATGAGCATTGAGCCGTCCGGTTCCTAACTGACCAGTATATCCGGGATTGACCCCATAATGATTATCGGTAGAATCACGTAAAATATTTTTGATATTAGAATTATTGAGAGTAAATCCGTTCCGATGAGCATAGGAAACCACGAGTGCTGCAACTCCTGATACATGCGGACAAGCCATCGATGTTCCCTGATAATAAGCATAACTGCTCCCTGCTATTGTGCTTCTTACACCTCGGGCTGCAACACTGATTACTTCACCACCGGGTGCTGACACATCTATCCAGGTTCCATAGTTGGAATAATATGCTTTTGTATCTGTATTGGTCGTAGCAGCAACGGAAAATGCTCCGCTATAGTAACCGGGATACCAAGCACCGTTGTCATCATCATTACCGGCTGCAAAGATAGTAATTCCGCCGTTTAAAACAGTTCCACCACCATTAGCATTGAAATAATCAATAGCATTCAGATCAGGTGTATTATAAACTCCTGAATTTTGATATCCCCAACTGTTCTGGGAAATGGCAGCACCATTATCAGCTGCCCATACAGGAGCTGTACTGAAACCACCCTGGGATATACCCCTGAAAACCTGACAGGTCATCAAACGCACCCCATTTCCAGAACCTGAACCACCAGCTACTCCGGCTACTCCTACGCCATTATTATTAACTGCAGATACAGTTCCTGCTACGTGAGTTCCATGATCATCAGCTGTGATGGTTGTATTATTATCGACAAAATTATATCCGATGCCACTCCACATATTAGCTGCAATATCGGGATGATTAGTTTGAATACCACCGTCAATGATGGCAACAATAACAGCAGTATGTCCCTTTTCAATATCCCAAGCTGTCACGAGTTTGATATCGGCTCCGGGAGTGCCACTCTGCTGCCCTGTATTATGGTAATGCCACTGGGTAGAGAAATATGGGTCATTGGGAGTCCAACGGTAAGTCGGATCATCTCTGTCCTCAGCGAAATATCTTACTTTCTTATATTCAGGTTCAGCTACTTCAATAAATTCCAATTCTTTATAGGCAGCAACAGCTTCCCTTATGTCCTGCTTCTCCGAAAAATAAAGCTCATACCAGAGATGAAAGCCCCAGGCACGGTGACGGTCTTTGTATTCATTATCTAAGGCAGGGCTGTCAAAAAGAGGTTTTACCTCTTTAACACTGAAATAACGATTTAGTTCGTCAATTTCTGGTAAGTCAAATATGGCATACCCATCCCTGTCATATCTAACCGGATTATTATCAAGATGACCCGTCAGATCCGAACTGAATTGGATAAGGATATGGGTTTGATGAAATGCATCATCGGAAACTCTTGTTAAATCTATTTCCGGTCTCTCGCCAAACTGAACTTCATAAGCCCAGCTTATTGTCAGCGAAAATAGGGTTAAGAAAAAAACTAACAGTACGGTTTTCATAAGATCTCCTTTAAAACTCATTTCTATACTCCTTAAAATTTTAATAAATTTCTACATGTATTCTTATATATGAGTGTTATTTTTAGTCAAGCAATAAATTTGGTTATTTTTACTAACTATCGGCACTAAAACTACTTAGAGTAAACAACGAGTTCAAGTTATAAAAAAAGATCAATAATGTACTATTCTGTTGTGGCAATAACTCTGTAGAATCTCATATCAGATAATGATTCTGAAAACAGGAGTTCATTTGTTGTTGCTATCGGTTCACCCCAATCATCCAAACTAATATCAATAGTGGCATAGACCTTATAGCTATTGGCATTCTCTACCGGAAGCCAACTCAAAATAACATTATTTCCAACTATCTCAACAGAAACGACAGGTGCTGCCAGAACAGTTTGAGATATTGTGTATTCTATTATGTCTGTCCCGTTATCACTGAATCTGATAATTCCACTACTCCAGTTATCTATGAACTGACTGGTGAAGGAAACCGTTTGGGAAAAGTCAAAAGAAGCGGGATAGAAATTGTAGGTATTTCCTGTGTCGAGTTCTATCTCCCTGATAATTGGGAAATGTCCATCAACATCAGAGTAATCTAGACTGAATAGATAAGTGTCACCATCTTGTATATATTGGATATTGTCTATTTGAGGAATATTATTGATAAAAGGATCGAGGATAAACTCCTGCAGGTAAACATTGTGGTAATAACCTTCATCCATGATAGTAATAGTAGCACCAAAATCCTCGATCTTCTGGGTCAGAGCAGTTATGATCAGTCCATTATCGAGAGAGTAAGCAGCAGCAAAGTCAGGATCATTCATTAAGTCGCTTATCAGGCACGAGAGATAAAGAGTGTTGGTATTCTGATCCACCTGTGTAGTGATAGAACCAATTTGAGTCATTTCTTCTGTTGCTGAATTAATTTTAAACAGCCCGGGATTGACATATGGTGCTAAACTTACAGTTTGGAGCAAGGTATATACATAAGGGGGAGTTCCTGTTACTGCAGGCCAAAGGTTAATAGTATAGGAGTAAAAAGGTCCAAAGAGACCGCCACTAACCGGAAAACCACCACCGAAATTGTTTAGGGCAAAATAGAGTCTATCATCGGAAAAAAGCATCTTTTCTCCGGCAATGTTGAGATGATCAGGAATAGCAGTATCTCTAACGTATTCCGACAAAGAGGTCATTTGCGTAAGGGATGTTGGCTGCTGAGCAGTAAAACCGGGAATAATATAGATATCACTGTCATTCTCTATCCGGAAACTTAAAGGTACTGATTCAACGTTAGAAAAGGGGATTGAGCTTTGAAATGATGTGTCAAAAATATTCTCAAATAGGTTATAAGACCATTCATCATTCTGATAATAGTATATCCGATGTTCGTAGCTAATATCAAGAGTACTCTCATACTGAAAAAAAATCTCACCATCAGAGGTGTATGAACTATTCCTGATATTTGACCAGACAGCAAAGAGACCGGAACAGAAAAATAAAAAAACCAAGAAAACAATAATTTTTAAATATTTCATTTTAACCTCCAAAATATATCAAAGCTTTTTTTATAACTATCTCTTTCTTTTTATCATCTATCTCCTGATAGAGTATTATCTGGAATAAGATCAAATACAGGGGCTTCTTCAGTAGATGCGATCACCCGGTAGAATTTTCTCTCTTCAGATATTATTTCAACATAACCTGGTGATCCGACAATAGCTATCTCATTCCCCCAATCTTCCTGATAAGGATTATCAGTTGCATATATTTTATAGGAATTACTCCCTGAAACAGCTTCCCAATTTAGATGAATATAGCCATCAATAATCTCTACGGAAACTATTGGTGTATCTATCTCTATCATCATTGAAGGTCGATAGGCAGCGATTATATGCCTGAGTTCTCTTAAAGTGCGGGCATTATCGCCCAGTGTAGCATGTCCAGTAGGAACTCCTTCATAATTGATCAAAGGATTAGAGAAATGAGCTACTCTGGCATGATCTAAACCATCGGGGAAATAGGAACCGCTGGTATAGGTCATTACAGAACAATATCTTTGGTTGTTATTACCTGTCCACCTCCAGCCGGCAGACCAAGTGTTTTCAGACCAATTAAACCATTCAGTTGGACCCGGTTGAAAATTCTGCTCTGCATGATGATGTAAACCCATGTTATGACCCATTTCATGGACATGGGTATATGTCCACGATGCTTGTTGCACGCGAGTCAAAGAGAAACCTATCTCGGGATAACCCCATCTATCTTGTAAAAGGAAACCGACACCACCTACATCATCTACTAAAGCGAACAAAGCAACTAAATCAGCCCCATAGATATCTCGCCAGATATGTACTTCATCGAGATATCCGGGGATATAATAACCATTCACATAATCACCCCAAGGGTTAAAATCTGGCGATGCTGCTAAACGTATTAAGTCAATTGAAGCGGATCCTGATTCTTGATAATCCACCTCGGCTGCATAGACAAGATCAACACTCATAAGTGTATTACTATTATCTAAAGATATCTGTCCGTTTTGCATGGCGCCGTTTATAACATTATATATCCCTCCACCGCTTGTGTTAGCCCAATTGGCAGCAGCTGGTGTATAAACAACCATTACATCTATCGTTGCCGGATCGGTCAGAATAACCTCTTCTAAAGATCTCCTGATCCGTTCCTGTTCATGTCTGCTGCTCTCTTGTAAAGGTGGAGGGGTAACAGGTGGTGCCGTAACCAATTCATCTGCTTCTGCTAAATTGATCTCCAGCAGATAATGAGAAAGAGTTACGGGATCACTAATGATCGTGAAGTATTCATTTCTTTCCGGTATGTAAATAATGGCTAAACTTCTATCTTCTGTAGTAGATATAATGATATAACCCATCTGGCAGTCTTCGATCCTTGCTCTGACCGTAAAAGTTCCTAACCTGTTGAGTTCAAGATGATCAATAACTGCAGGATAATTGATTTCATTAAATAGATTAAGCACTAATCTGTCCCCGACAACGATTTCGGAGGGTGTTGTTAACTCTATTGGCAATGATACCTCTTGATAGCGGGTCACAGAAGATCTATTGTCATAGAAGGACAATGGCTCGATCTGTTGAGTAGTCATTACTAAACCAGACTCTTCTATCAGTAACAACTCGTTATTAATGATCTGTCCAAAGAGAGCGATAGTGAAGTAGAAGAGAAAGAGGAAAGTGATTAGTCCTTTGGCTTTCATAAAAACTCCTTACAACACATTTATTATACCTAAGAAAATGAAACATGATATTGTCAAATCAAAAAAGAGCTACACTCTTTGATCATTGCTGAAAATCTATTGAATATTTATCCGGCTAACCATTAGGGAACCCTATAGTCGGCACCCTTCCAACTATAGGACTGCTTATTGGTAAATAAAAGTATGCAGATAGTGTAGAGACATGTTGTTTAATGGAAAGATGGTTAAGAAGAAATCTGGATAATATCTCTAACAAATGTTTACTTAACTATTGTTGCTGTGATGCTTGCCAGATCTTAGCTTCCAAGAGTGTACCTTCACCTAAACCAAAATGGAGGAACTGGTCGTTTTGTGAGGTTGTGCCTTTACCCCCGTTAAGTTCTCTAATCAGGGTTTTTTGACTACCATCAGGTAATTCGATCTTTACCTGAACTTTTATGCCAAAAGCAGGAGAATTGGGGATCGAAGAATGCCAATCCTCTCTCTCTATGATCTTGACCTCTTCCCCATCCCAGTAAGGTTTGAAAAAAACACTTGTATGCTCGTTATCAGTATCATTGCGAAATTTTCTGACTCCATTTCCGCTACCGACGATCAGATCTAATCTACCGTTTCCATTAAGATCAGCGACGGAATTACCCCAGCCATTATAAACCCGAGTTCCGGAGAGCCACGTGATATCAGTAAATGTGCCATCAAGATTGTTAAGATAAAGATAGCTACGGTCATTTTCATACACAGAGGTAATATAGAGATCGAGAAAGCCGTCATTATCGGCATCAAACCAGTTGGGGTCAGAATGAAGTTCATCGAAGGTTATCCCCGCCTCTTTGGTGACATCAGTAAAGTTATGATAAACGATAGCAGTATCTCCGATAACTCTGGCAGCGAGACCATCATTACGGAGCAGCATACTGATATCGGAAAACTCTATGAATCTGGGATGTGCTAAATTGGCGATAAAGAGGTCTAAATATCCGTTATTGTTGTAGTCACCCCAGTCAGCACCAATGGTGTGTCCGTAATAGCCAAGATGATCAGGGATGCGGTACTTATGCCCGGCAACTCCTTTCAGGGCGGCATGATCTTTAAAAACTCCATTAGAATAATCCCAGAGATAATTACGATTCAGACGATAATTGCTGACAAATATTGATTGAATGCCGTCATTGTTATAATCAGCAGGAGAGACACCTCTTCCAGCTAAACCGGGATCATCGGTGTATTCAGGAGCTAAGAAACCTAATTGGGCTGTTTGATCTATGAATCTGCCTTGGTCGTTATACCAAAAGAAATCACGAAAGCCGGGTTGAACCTGCCACATTTCATAATTAGCCGTATAAAGTGAGGGGTAACCGTTTTTCTCAAAATCTACCCAGGCAGCACCTTCTGTTGGTGAATGATTATTGATCCGATACTCCGGAGAATCCAGCATTTGAAAGCTGCCATCACCAATGTTTCTGAAAAGTGTATCTCCGGGATTTTCCCTTGATGAAGAAAGGGCCACAAAATCCAAAAGACCATCTTTATCGAAATCAGCCCAAAGACCCCCAACAAAAGAGTGATTAACAATACCGGCTTCTTCCGTGACATCGGTAAAATCAAAATTCCCATCGTTACGATATAAACGACGCCCGTTGAAGAGCAGATCTGTTTTGCCGTCATTGTTGTAATCACCAATACTTATTCTGGTGAAACGTAAATCGCTAAATCCACTCTCTTCTGTCACATCAGAAAAGATGGGACCACGGTAGTTCTTGATCTTTCTGCTCCAAGTCATCAGATCATCTTTTGTTCCGGATCGCTCATGAAGATACTTGAGATATTTGAGAGCTGACTCATCAAACCGCTTTCTGGGAGCACTAGCTATCAGGCAATCGATAAAGTATTCGGCTGTTTTTCCGAGTTTGGTCTCATCATCGAATAGTACAGAATATCTTCCCAACCAATATTTATGCTCGGCTATTTCACCAAAATCATTGTTTAATGGATTTATGAAGTGTAAAAGATCTAAGCCGGTTTGATATAGCTCATACGGTTGTTCAAGTATTCCAGCGATCAAATCTTCATCTCCCCAGTAATGATATTCAGATATCAGCTGATGATATATTATTCTGGCTTTCTGGAGAGCTCTTTTATTTTCCCACTGCCGATCATCCCATTTTTGATATAGCACTGAGATGGTTTGAGTATCAAATGGAAATGCAGCATTTTCTGTGATAAAAAGAGCTTTATCTAAAAGTTCTTGATTATCTGCTCCATTATGAAAGGATTTGCGGAGATTTGAGTCGGTCAAAATTCCCGAGACCAGAAAAGAGAGAGCAGGAGAATAGTCATTTTGGGAATCAATCAACTCAATAGCATCAGTGTATTTTTCCAGATTGAGCAGTGAAATGAGAAGATAGTAGATATTTGTATCTTGCCAGCGTGATGCGGGGAATTTTCGATAGAAATCCTCAGAGAGATTGACCCTTAAACTATCACTTCGTTCGACTGCAATTTCATTTACAAATGATTGGATATAATTATCAAAGAATTGCGGATAAGATGGCAGCTGAGACATCTCATGATACAATTCTTCTTCCTCAATATCTCCCATAGCCCATTTGATGAGGTTTTTATCACCTGTCGAATCAAATATCTCTTCTATTAGTGATCTCTTCTCTATTAATGCCACTGTTGATAGTGTATATTTTTCTTTGAGAAATTTGAGTAACCGAAAGGCATCGTTAAAGTCTTGAAGATTGATCACTCGTTGTTCAAGAATATTTATAAAAGCTAAGGTGTCTTGTTTCGCGATTGCCATATCTTCCAGAACATCATAGAGTAAAGAATTCTGAGGATCGTTTATGGCCAGTTCCCT
Organism: Candidatus Cloacimonadota bacterium; assembly: GCA_019429305.1. Lineage (NCBI taxonomy): Bacteria > Pseudomonadati > Candidatus Cloacimonadota > Candidatus Cloacimonadota bacterium. The sequence goes on along the minus strand of JAHYIR010000009.1, from coordinate 47,391 downwards.
GATCTCCGGTTCATAACGATTCAACAATTGCCATAATTCTCTATAGTAGCAGAATTCGACATCGTCTATGCTGATCGCACTAATAAAAGTGATAGATAGGACTACGTGAATAATGAATATAAAGAGTATCTGTAATCTCACTCTAAAGAAAGACAAAAATATCCAGTTCAAGATCTTTTCCCTATCAGATTCTCTGTTTATCGATCAATTAATAAAGCAGAACTATTTAGCTGATTCATCCAGATGCTTGATAAGTTTCTCCACGACAGTCTTGGCTTTCATACCTTCAGCTTCAGCAGCAAAGGAAACGATCACTCTATGTTGCAGAACTATCACCGCTACCCTTCTGACATCTTCTTCCGCTGGAGTCGCTCTCCCATCGAGAGCAGCTTTGGTTTTGGCTGCTAAGACCAGATATTGAGAAGCACGAGGACCGGCACCCCAACTAACCCATCTTTTAATAAAGTCTTGTGCCTCCGGATAATCAGGTCTGGTAGCCCGGGCAAGTTTTACGGCATAATCAAGAACATGTTCACTGACTGGCAAAGTAAGGATCATTTTCTGCATTTCAAGTATTTCGTCAGCGGTAAGCACCGGTTCTATATTAATCGGATCAGAACTGGTAGTTTTGATAACTATTTCACGTTCTTCTTCATAAGAAGGATAGTAGATATTGATATTAAACATAAATCTATCTAATTGTGCTTCCGGTAGTGGATAGGTGCCTTCTTGTTCAATGGGGTTTTGCGTAGCCAATACCAGAAACGGTTGATCAAGATTATAGGTGCTGTTTCCGGCGGTTACCTGATATTCCTGCATTGCCTGTAGGAGAGCGGATTGGGTCTTGGGGGGTGTTCTGTTGATCTCGTCGGCTAAGATGATATTGGAAAAAATAGGACCTTTGATGTATTCGAAATATCTTTTCCCATCTGCCTTACTTTCCGCCAGAATATCGGTTCCGGTAATATCGGAAGGCATTAAGTCGGGTGTAAATTGAATCCGGCTGAACTTGAGATTCAACGCTTTAGCAAGTGAGGAGATCAACATAGTCTTTGCCAATCCGGGTACACCTTCAACCAGACAGTGCCCTTTAGCAAAGAGGGCTATCATAACCTCTTCGATTACCTTATCCTGTCCTATTATCGCTTTTCTTAATTCTTGCAAGATCTTCTCTTTGTCGGTCTTTAATTTTTCCAGAAGTGCAATCCTGTTCTTTTCGTTACTCATTTAAAACTTCTCCTTTATTAATTATCGTCAATAATTGTACTCCACTGTAACTGTAAGAGATTAACCCGATAGTTACAATGATCAATCCTGTCAAGATATGAGAAAAAAGCATAATGGCCCCTGCTTTATCTGCCTGCATGCCAAAACCGGCTGCAAAGATAAGAAACATCAATAACTCATTGCTACCCAACTGAGCTGGAGGATGAGGAATTATATAGGACAGGTAGATCAGAGTATAACCGAGTAAAATGTAAAAATAGTTTATGCTAATTCCAAATGCTAAAAAGAGAGCAAAAAAGAAAAAACTATCGAAGAAGATGGCGATGATCGAAAAGAGTATCACCGGGAGCAGCAGTTGCTTATGGTCTTTGAAAACTGCTAAACCTTCAACAAACAGAGATAGAGTCTCATCTAACTTAACCTCATATTTAGTCGGAATGAAAAAAAAGAGTTTTTTTAACAAACTTACTATCTTGCTTTCGGCATAAATGGCTGATATGAGGATTATACAACCAATTATCAATAGCAAAGAAATCAATATTAGCAAGATATTCAAAGTAGCAGGTAAAGAGACCGAAAGAAGCGGGACAAGCAATAAAACGAACAAAATCCCGATCGAGTCAAAGAGTTTATCAACAAAAACAGATGGTAGAGTTTTCGTCATTCTGGTTCCGTGCATTTTCTTGATGAAATAGCAGCGCATCAATTCTCCAACTCGGAGAGGAATCAGATAATTAGTGAAGTTTCCTGCCATCATGATCAGATAAGATCTCATTTTTGATAACGGTTGAACTCTTTTAAGCAGGAGATTCCATCTTAAAGAACGAATAAAATAAGCAGATAAATAAAATAGTATACTAATGATCACATACTGCAATTTCAAATCTTTGATCATCTGGGAGATCGTACGGAGATCAACTAATTGCAGCCAAATAGCTGTAAAAATAATGCCGATTAATGTGCCTATTACTATAGTCAGTATCTTCTTTTTCATATCAGTTCGAGATAAATAAGAATCGGACTATTATCTTTAGAGATAATAATCTTTCCTCAGTCAAATATCTATTACCTGCCTTTCTTTACGTATAGATAATAATGATGATGTGACCAAAACCGTTTCAATAAATTTGGCAGTTTTTTTTCCAAGCGATTGTATTTCATCATTTTTTCGGGGAATTGGTCATCATCTCCACGATAATAGTCCATTATAGAATTCTGATGCTGTTGCTCAGTATGCCTATCAAGCAAAAAACTTAAGAAAAGTTTCTTGGCTAAAACTTCTTTTTTCATCCCTATATCAGGCCAAGGAGGGCAATCTATCAAACCATGTTCGACTTCTTTCCAACCAAGATCTAATAAAATCTTGGAAAAACAAGCAGGTCTGATCCATTTAGTATTAACTATATCTTTATAACCCCTGGAACTGCTTAGAGACTGAAAAATGAATCCTAAACCGCTTCTATTAGGAACTATCAATAAAATCACTTTCTTAGCCAGGCGGTTAAACTCCGCGAGAAAACTGCTTAAATCTTTAACAAACCAAAGGGCTGAAAAATTCCAACAGAGATCAAACTCTGCATCATCATAAGGCAAGATCGAAAAATCTTGTGAGTATTTGATATCAACAGGTAGTTTTCGTTCCTGCCAGATGGTTTCGACCATTACTAAACGTTCACTATTACTATCTATCAGGGCAACTTCTTTACCTTTAAGCGCTAGATTCATACTATTAATACCTGATAAACCGGTGAATCCAAACAGAGGTGCCTCTAAAACCTTTTGAATACTATACTGATCGCAGACCCTCTCCAGAAGCTGATTAATAATTACTCTTTCGTAAGAAGAGCCGAGCCCTTCATTCTCATCTGTAAAATAGTTCTTCCAATTGGTTATTATCGGGATAGCCATTATTAAATACCTACTTGATATGATGAATTTTCTTGTACCAGTCTATAACAATCTTGAATTCAGGAATGGTTTTTCTGGGTTGGATGGTCAGCTCCTTGTAGCTTGGTGTAACATCATAGAACCAGCTATAATTTATCAATCTGAGCTTGGTATGTAAGCTGTTGAATCCGTATCTTTGGCATAAAGTTGTTATTTTGCGAAATTTTCTGGCAGAGATATATCTGTTTTCAGGATAAGGATTGTCTCTCAATCTATGACTGATGAAATCCACAAGTTCTTTTAGTTTAACTGGTGAAGGATCCGCAATATTGTAGATCTTATTCCCGGTATAATCCTCTACTGCAAGCTTGTAGAATGCTTCAACGACAGTATTAATATGCGCTAAGTGGATTCTGATTGCCAGATCAGGTAAAAGAAGAAGCTTTCTGTGAATCAACTTCACTAATGTATAGGGAAACCCATAATCATTTTCACCATAAGTTATTGTCGGTCTCAAGATGACACTCTTTAGTCCGGAAAGAGCATATTTTTTGATGATAGACTCTGCTTTAATCTTTGTGTAATGATAAAAATTATCAGATTGATATACCGTATTAACATTTGCAGGCAATTCTTGAGGAATAGCACCATAGACACCTACAGACGAACAAAAAAGTAATTTGGAATCATTCTTGAGACAGTTTAAAATGATCTGTTCAGTAGCTTTGACATTCGTATCGTAATAGGTTTTCTGAGGGTATTTACGACCACCTCGTAAAGCACCAATATGAATTACCGTCTCGAATTTGCTCTTATCTAAAAAATCCTTTAAAGAATCAACTGATGACAAATCCAGTTCAACTATCTCACATTTATCGGTTAAATCTTTTAATTTGGTACTATTCGTACCGGGTCTGACCAGTACTGCGAAATCTTGTTTTTTAGAAGCTAATACTCGGGCTACATTCCGACCAATAAATCCGGTTGCACCTGTTAGTAAGATACTTTTATTCATCTCTCAAGAAAACTTAGCAATTTATGCAGAATATTTCCCGAATTCTTTCTCTCGTTTAGAGGTGATATTTTTTGATTAAATAGAGCAATTTTTTCATTAGAAATAATCTTCGCCGCATTATCATATATGAGGGTATTTATTTGCTCTTCTGAATAATTATCCAAGAGCATATTTCTGAGTTTCAATAAAGAATACGATTTGCTGATACAATGTTCATCAGAAGCTATGAAATGCAAAAATCCTCTATGAAACAACTTCCAGACTGTCTTAGAAATAGTCGGACCATAATGACCTAAAAAACTACCGGAATTTGCCTGTAGATAGACATTTCGATATATGAGGTCTTCGGCAACTGAGATATCTTCAATTATGTTTACATACCTTTCCGGATGAGCAAATATTGGTTTATAACCCTTTCTGACCATATAAAATAGTACGTCTAATAGATTCATTGGAAAACCGTTGAGTGCGGTCTCGACCAATATGTAGTCACTATCTCCCATACGAAAATCACTAAAGTTAATATTCTGGGCTTGCGAATCGGTCAAATAGAGCTCCAATCCGCAATGTAGTCTGATGGTGATATTCTCCTGCTCTGCTGCTAACTTCAAAGAATAACATTTATCCAGAATATTATTTTTGGTATTATTATACTCGCCAGGAATATAATGTGGTGTAAGAAAAAGATCAGAGACCCCGCTATCCTGAATCAATTTAAGATATTGCAAAGAAGTCTCTAAATCAGGTGAACCATCATCAACACCTGGAAGTATATGGGAATGGATATCTATCATTTTCGCCATCTATGAATTGCTTCCACAAAATCAGCTAATAACTGGTGATTCTCTTCGTCTTCCATGACTGTACCGGTTACAATAATATCTGCTCCGACTGCAGCAATTTCTGATGCTGTATCAGCTTTTCTTATTCCTCCACCGACGATAATCGGCAGATCTGTTGTTAACTTTACCTGTTTTATCATTTCCAGAGGAACTGGTTGATTGGCTCCACTACCAGTTTCTAAATAGATCATCTTCATCCCAATATACTCAGCTGCTAAAACATGGGCTATTAGGATATCGGGTTTGTCTCTCGGAATGGGCAAGCTGTTGCTGACATATTGGACAGACGTCAATTTCCCCGATTCAATGAGTATGTAGGCAGTACTTATCGACTCCAACCCTAATTTCTTTAGCAAAGGAGCTGCTCTTACCTGCTCACCTATCAATAACTGAGCATTACGGCTGCTGATCATATTAAGGAATAATATAGCATCAGCTAATGGTGAATAAGTATTCAAAAGACCAGGAAAGATTATGATAGGGATTTTGACCAGTTTTTTCATTTCACGCAAGCAGTTATCTAGATTGTCGTGAAGAAGCAAACTGCTCCCTATTAAAAGCCCATCAACACCTTTTTGTTCTGCTAAAACTGCTAAGCTTAAAGATTCTTTAACTCCAGTTTTATCAGGATCTATAAGCACAAAATAGGCAGGTTTGGGCATTTGTAAGATTTGTGAGTAGATCTTGTCATTCTGATCTTTAGAATACAAATTTCCGTTAATACTGTCTAAAGTACTCATCCCAATTCTATCCTTAATTTATTATTGAACTATCTGAGGTAAAAAGTTTCTCAACCTCAAATTACTATGATATATGTTATCAATAAAATCAACATATGGATCTTAATAAATACTGAGCTGCGGTGTAACCTTTCCGGATTAATCTTGATTAGCAGATATAGGTAAATAAAAATCAAAGGGATCAAATAGACTAATATAACTATCTCGAAGAGACTTTTCGATATTAGTTTCTCAATATAATAAATATACAAACTGATAGCAAGAAGTAAAGCTGGTATTAGAGAAATATAAACAGCTTGCTTTTGTCCGAATGCTGTAGCATAAGTCTTAACACCGATTATTCTATCTGCCTTTTCATCCTCAGCATCTTTAATGATCTCTCTCACGAAAGTATACAAAATTGTAAATATAATAAGAGGCAGTATATTAAGAATATTGTTAGTAATTACGGCACCATACAATAAAGCACTACCTGTGATATAAGAGATAACCAAGTTACCCCAAAGAATTGTGTTCTTCAAAGATTTGGCATAATGATAGAGAAGTATCGAATTGAGAACTGCTATAAAAATCGCCCAGAAGTTGATCGTAAAAATGCTGATCGATATCCCGAACATGAATAAGAAGAGGGCATACATGAAAGCAAATTCCGGTTTGAATACCCCTCTGGGTAATAACCGATGAGGTTTATTGATCGAATCAATTCTTATATCGAAGAAATCGTTAATTACATAACCACCTGCACCGATTAACATCGCTACTAACATTGCTATTAATAGTACAGGATAGCTCTCAACTTCCGTGTTGAGCCAACCTCCAACAAGGACAGCAAATCCAATGAACAGACAGTTAAGCGGTCTTATAATTAGAAGATAATTTTTCATATCGGGATTCTTTCTCTTATCATGTAAATGTATTCGACTAAAACTTCGTTGTTAGGCATATTTTTAATCAGTTTGTAAGAATCATCCAGCAATTTCTCAGCAGTTTTCCGCGCTTTATCTAAGCCAAGTATCGCTGCATAAGTAGCTTTGTTGTTACGAGCATCTTCTCCGGGCTCTTTGCCCAATATCTCACTCGTTCCAATCTCATCAAGAATATCATCTATAACCTGATATGCTAATCCGACATTGAGAGCAAAACTCTCTAACGCTAAGATAACATTCTCCTCTGCGTCAGCTAAAACACAAGCTAAGTCCATAGCTGCTTGTAATAACGATCCTGTCTTCTTCATATGGATATACTTCAGAACATTTATTCTTGCTTTGGTACTAGTAACTAATACGTCAACAGTCTGACCACCGATCATTCCTCGAGTAGAAACAGCTCGAGCCAATACTCCGATGCAGCTTATTGCCTTCGAAGCATTGTTTATATCGGTTAAAACCTCAAATGCTTTAGTCAGCAAAGCATCTCCCGCTAAGATTGCTGTTGCTTCGTCAAACTTCTTATGACAGCTTAGTTCGTTACGCCTTAAATCCGAATTATCGATAATGGGCAGATCATCATGTATCAAGGATGCTGTATGAACCATTTCTAAAGCACAGGCAGCAGGTACAACAGACTGTAATATTGCGGCATTTTTCTTCTCTTTTAACATTTCATAGGCAGCAAAAAAAAGTATCGGGCGCAACCGTTTACCACCAGAAAAAAGAGCATAGTGCATTGCCTCATATAACTGCTCAGGATAGGTTTTTATCGGCGTTAAGTAGTCCCTTAGTGCCTTATCAACAATCAATTGTCTTGACTCAAAATATCTTTCCAATACCAAATTCTACCTCTCTTATTTGAAGTACTGTAGTTTGTCTACTCTAGTTCATACTTTTAAAGGAAGATTTATCTTCTTCCCACTTTTAACCGATTCATAAAAAGCTAAGATGATTTCCAAGGAACTTCTACCATCACGTCCATTAGTATAAGGATTAGTCTTTCCTTTAAGTGATTCTATCACATTTAAGTAATAGGGTAAATGACCAGAACCGTAGACTGTCAATGGTTGATAATTTGCCTCTTCCAGTAAACGATCATCATCATCATAATCTTCAAATTCCCATTTATCTATCTTATTTAATGCTATGCCCCCTACTTTTACTGTTCCTTTTTCACCTATTACTGTTATAGAACCTTCGTAATTTTTAGGATAAGTGAGCATGGTTACATTGATTGAACCTATAACTCCATTACTAAATTTTAATAAGGCAACACCGGTATCTTCTGCTTCGATCTTCCTCGCCATAGTAGCAGACTCTGCCATAACTGAATTAACAGGTCCAATCAACCAATAAAGAGCATCAACATAATGACTCGCCTGATTGAGAAATGCTCCACCATCATATTGCCATGTTCCCCGCCAATCTGCCATATCGTAGTAAGTTTGAGGTCTTTGCCAAAAAACATTAGATTGTACTAAATATATCTTGCCGAACCTGTTCTTAAGTATTGCATTCTTTAATAGCAACATTGTTGGATTCAAGCGATTCTGCTTTACAACATAGAGATGAACTTTGTTAGCTTCACAAGTTTCAATCAGTTCATCTGCAGATTTTAGATTTATTGCCATCGGTTTTTCTGTTAAGACATGAATCTTTTTCGTGGCTACTGCTATGCCAATCTCGGGATGTAAGCCGCTCGGAGCACAAATAACTCCCAGATCAATCTTCTCTTTGGCTAACATTTCATGATAGTCTGTGTAATAGGATGATAAATTGTATTTCTCAGCTGCAGCTGCAGCTCTTTCTGGTATGATGTCGGCACAGGTAACAAATCCAGCATTTTCCAATTGTTCTGCTGCTTCGAAGTGCTTTCCGGATATTCTTCCGCACCCTATTAATCCCATTCTTAAGATACTCATTAAGACTCCCAATAAACTCCCAACAGCTGACAATATCCTAGGTCATTATAAAATATTTGTTTCACTTCATCCTAAGTATATTTAAGTCAGTATTTCTCACATATTACTACCATACTTAACCTTATCAAATTGTCAACAAAAATTTGTCGGATAAGGAGTTAGAAACCTGAGTTTATAAAAATTCTCTTAAACTCGGTCAGATGAATGATACTAATAAACAAAGATGCGTTAATCAATATGAACTACGAAGGAAATGAGAATTAACTCAAGGGGTTCGCTGCTTAAGAAACTCTTTGACAAAAGAATGAAGTGTAATATCTTGTAAAAGAGAGGAGGAAAAGATGAATAGGATAATCTTATTAATAATCGTGTTCTTAATGTTTACTGCAATATCCTTATATTCTGATGAATGGAGTTTAACTAATAGTAATCCTTATATGAATTTGAATGGCATTTTAAATCCAGCTAACATGAGGATGAATCATACTATGTCTTTTATGACCGGTTTCTCATCTGATGGACAAGGATTCTATCAATCAGTTTATACTAATCACCTCTTCTATAAATTTCATCCGAAGCTTGATTTTAAGGTTGATCTTAACTTTGTGAATTATGGGACTGCAAAGTGGGAAGATAGTTTTTCTGTTAAAGCTAACAATGATAATAGAAGTCAGATCATACCTGAGTTTTCTCTTCACTATCGTCCTTCTGAAAATACAAGTATTAGATTCGAATTTCGCTCGATGGGTTTACATCAACGCAGTAACGATTGGTGGTGGTAAGTATTGCCCATTGCTGTCGAAATCATTTTAATCATCATCATTGGTTCCTCCTTTGGGAGTTTTTTCAATGTCTGTATTTATAGGTTACCCCAAAAAAAATCCATAGTTTATCCTTCATCTTATTGTCCCAATTGCTCACAACCGATCCCCAAATGGCTTAATATGCCAATAATCGGTTTTTTTCTTACAAAAGGAAGATGTCGGGAATGTAAAACAAAGATACATTGGCATTATCCTGTGGTAGAATTTATCTCTGCTCTATTGTTTCTGTTGCTTTTCTTCCGTTTTGGGAGCTATTTTTCCTTTATATACTTTAAATATGCCCTCTTAATAGGTTTCCTTATCATCATCTTCTTTATTGATCTCTATCATAAAATCATTCCGGATACTTTGTCTCTACCACTAATCATTATTGGATTGATAACTATCTGGCTTCCCTATAACGATGTATCTGTAAAATCAGCTCTCACGGGTGCTGCATTTGGGTTCTTACTATTTTTTATTATCCCTTATGTTTTTTGGAAACTAACAGGTAAAGTGGGAATTGGTGGTGGTGATATTAAACTTATTCTTGGAGTAGGACTATTTATTGGTTTTATAGGAGTAATTTTTTCTATCCTTGTCTCTTCAATAATAGCTCTGATTACTCTTCCGTTAATTAGATTTGATTTGAAAAAGGAATTTCCATTCGGAACCTTTATAACTATAGGAGTACTTCTCTATCTTTTTATTGGTAAGCAGATAATTGACTGGTATCTTGATCTTATTCTGTTATAAACTCAATTAATGTATTATTTTCCAGTCAGTCCATAGTTCATTAATCACTAATACTTTCCGTTGCCATCGTTCACTTAATTCATCTTGATGGATACCATCTAAAGTGAAGCCATCTACATTGAACATATTGCTGCTGAAGGCAAGGTAATCGGGAAGAGATTCTCTCTTCGACAATTCTCTTTCAATATCTTGATATGTTAATAAACCGGATACCGTAACAGTATCCCCAAAGAAACTATTCTCAACTACCAAAACTTCGGCTCTTTTCTCACCAAAGATATGATTTATACTCCCAGCAATATGTCTGATGTATTTGGCAGCAAGTATACCGGTTACAAAGAGTAAGGATTCATCTGATAGGAGCTTAGCAAATCTTTGTTGTTTCCTTTGCCAGTTTTTTAGCATAGCCCTTAACATACCAATACCGTTTTCTATCTGACAAAAGTCGTCATAATACTGAATAGAGGGTATTTCTATCCCTGATAATATAAAAAGCTCATCAGCACAATAGATCTGACTGAAACCTGTAGAATTTGCTAAAAAATTAGCTAAATTTATGACTTCTTTTGCTTCATTCGCAGTGATATTTCTTAACGGATAAAGATCATCTCTATGTTTTGTCAATCCGACAGGTACTAAGCCGATTGAAAGGGTGTTAATATCAGGATGAGTTAAGTCAATGATTGTCTTTCTTAATTCTTCTTTATCATTCATCTTGGGAATAACGACTATCTGGGTATGAAAGCTAATCCTATTCTGTGATAGAAACTTAAGCTTATCCAGAATATCAATTTCTTGCTTATATCCCATGATCTGCTTTCTAAAGGTCGGGTTTGTAGTATGAACAGAGATATAGAGGGGACTGATCCGTTCATCAACTATTCTTTTATAGTCTTTGTCTTGCAGATTGTTCAAAGATATATAATTTCCATAAACAAATGAGAAAAGATAATCATCATCTTTCAGATATAGACTTCTTCTTAGTTGAGATGGCATCTGATCAATAAAACAAAAGATGCATTTATTGGTACATTTACGTATTTGATATTTTCCCGGTTCAATACCTAATTTTGACTGCCAATCTTGGGTAATTGTTACCTTCCTTATCTTTCCGTCTGCTTGTTGTATATCGAAATTCAGTATAGGATCTGAACAGTAAAACTGGAGCCCTATGAAATCATCTATGACATTTCCATTGACACTAATAATTACATCATCGTTGGTAATTCCTGCTTTATCAGCAATACTCCCTTTGACGACTCTGGCTATTCTTAAAGGCATAACGCTTGCAATATTATAAGCTATAAAATCAGTGAAAGATGACTAACTTATTCGTCGCTTATGATAGCTGATATGATGCTAAATTCGTTTACTTCTTTGATGATAATGTTTATTGCTGATGTTATTGGTATTGCCAGAATCATACCGACAGCTCCCCATACCCAACCCCAAAAGATAAGTGAGATCAAGACAATTATCGGGGAGAGATTAAGTTTTTCACCCATTAAACTAGGTTCTAAAATATTCCCAAATACCATTTGAGTCATGGTCAAACTAATCGTAATACCAATAAACTGCCAACCAAATCCGTATTGTAGCAAGCAGATAAATATTGGAAAAGCAGAGGCAACAAACGAACCGATATTGGGGATAAAATTCAGAACAAATAAGAGAATCCCTGACATCAGAATAAAGTCGATCTTGAAGAGCAACATAAATAACATACCGGTCAATGCGGTGCCTAAACTAATCAATGTCTTATTCAGAAAGTATTTTGTCATTTGAAGTTGAATATTATTAATCAACTTAAGTGTTTGTTTATTACGACTCTCAGTCAGTACTTTCTTTACTCGATTACCTAATCTATCTATTCCTGCGACTATGAAGATCAAGAAAATCAATGTTAAGAATAGTTTTATAAAAAAGTCAAAGAAAGTACCCATTGTCCCTGTTACAAAACGGGTAATGGAAAAACTCCCTGGCGATAAAATTTGAACCTGATTAAACCAATCTGGCATTTTGGAAAAAACTCCTTCCATTTTCAAAATCCATTCCTGTAAACTAGCATATGATTGATTTATTAGTTCAATCATCTTCTCTTGATATTTAGGGAACTCAATGATCAAGGAATAGATAGCCGAGTAAAAAATGAACAGGATCAAAGCAAAGAAAACAAAGATGATCGTCATCATTATTAGAATAGCAATCAATTTAGGTATCTTTCTTTTATAAAGAGCAGTATTGAGCGGTGCAAAGATAAAAGTCAAAAATATAGCAAAAGTTAAGGGGATGAATATTGACCTTAATTCTTTGAGGATTACTACTATGATTGTCATAGCAATAATGCCGAGAGAGATTTTGATCCACTTGTTATCGTTCATATTATACTACCTGCTTTTATTGAGTAATTTCAGAACCCATCAAATATTTTGTTTTTCTTCAATTAGCTAACCACATCCATTTGTCAAGTACAAACTACTATTCAAATCCAGAGAAAATCAAAAGAGGTAAAAACTCAAAGAGCACGGATTCTAAGATTGAAGCTATACAATAAGAGTTTCACACTATTAATGAAGGATGCTCTTCTTAATAGTTCATCTTTCAAGGTAGAAAGAGCTAAGTTAAGATTTTATGATTGACAAAATAATGAGAGAAAGCTTAACTTAAAAACTAAGTAAGAAGAGGTATAGATGTCTTATATCGTATTGGCAAGAAAATACAGACCACAAACTTTCGATGAGGTCTTTGCTCAAGAACACATAACTACAATACTAAAAAATGCAATTACTTTTAATAGGATAGCCCATGCCTTTTTGTTTACCGGTTCAAGAGGAGTTGGTAAAACTTCATTAGCCCGCATATTAGCTAAAAGCTTAAATTGTATGGAGGGGTTATCAGCTACTCCCTGTAATAAATGTGAAAATTGCAGGGAAATAACTCAAAGCACTTCCACAGATGTAGTCGAGATAGACGGTGCTTCCAATACCGGAGTAGAAGATATTCGAGATTTGCAAAAAGAATTGATGTATGCAACGTCTAAATCGCGATATAAGATATTTATCATCGATGAAGTTCACATGCTCTCCAAGAATGCCTTTAATGCGCTGCTTAAGACTTTGGAAGAACCGCCTGAACAGGTTGTTTTTATCTTTGCAACAACCGAACCACATAAAGTTTTACCGACAATAATTTCTCGTTGCCAACGATATGATTTTAAAAGAATCCCTATAGATGCTATTGTTGAACATCTCAGAGCTATTTGTTCAGAGGAAAAGATAAAAGTTGAAGATGAGGCCTTATACTTGGTTGCCAAGAAAGCAGAAGGGAGTATGCGCGATGCTCTCTCCTTAATGGATCAATTAATTGCTTTAGGTAAGCAAGATACTAAAACAAATGATGTTCTAGCCCTATTTGGTATTGTCTCTACTGATATATATCATAAAATTACCGAGTATATCTATCAGAAAAATGCAGCAGCCATTATTGGTCTGATCCATAATATCTTAGATAAAGGAAATGATCTGCAAGAGTTTATTAACGGTTATCTCGATTACATCAGGACAATGCTCTTGATCAAAACCAAGGTTCCCTTACCGGAACTACCCCCAACAGTTCGAGAAGAGATGGAGAAGATCAATCAGAATTTCAGCGAAGATACACTTCTCTACATTCTTTCGATCTTGATCAAGACAAAGAGCGAGATCAAATTTTCTGGGAATCCGGTTCTCATAACCGAAATGACTTTCATCAAGTTGACTAAAATTGATAATATGAAATCTTTAGCAGAGATTCTTAAATCCCTTCAATTTTCAGATATTTCTCCAATGAAGAAACCGGTTACGACAACTCAAAAAACCCGGAGTGAGAAACTACAAGACACCCTGAAAGAGAAGATGGACAAAGAGATCGACGAAGAGATGCCAAAATATACTGAGATCACGGAGCAGATATACAATGAAACAAAAGATAAGTTAAGGCGTCGTTTGGAAAATGCTCTTCCCTGGGCAGCAGACTTCTTCTCTGATATTAAACTAATTAAGATCAGGAACAATATTATTCATCTCAAAACTACTTCTCAGATGGCTTATGATTATTTAGAAAAGAACCATCAGAAAGTATCCGATATTGTTTCCCAGTTTTATAGATTAGATGTAAAATTACATTTTGTCTTAGAAGTTGAGAAAAAGGACAAGCCAGAAATAATAAAGAACCCTACTTTAGAAGACATCAAAAGAGAGACACCGGAGATAGCTGAGTTTATTGAACTAACAGATGCTACAGTAAGACCTTTGTATGACTATAAACCTGATAAGAAAGAACCGGAACCAGATAAGTAAGTGTTTCTCATCGTTCTTATTCTATCTATTTATTACTTTTCAGTACTCTTCTTTTTATCTCTGGGAATATGGAAGTTAAAAAGACCATCTGTTTCCAGTACTCAACATGAAATTTCTGTTATTGTAGCAGCTCGCAACGAAGAAGCTAACATCTTGCGACTAATAAATTGTTTGCTACAACAAAACTATAGCCCCAAGAGATATGAGTTAATTATAGTTGATGACCGCTCTGAAGACAGAACTGCAGAGATAGTAACAGAGGCAATAAAAACTACTGAGAACTTAAGATTGCTCAGAATTCCTATCGAAGAACAAGGGGGTAAGAAACGGGCTTTAGCAAGGGGGATCTCTCAGGCAAGATATTCTATCCTTGCTTTTACTGATGCGGATTGTCTTCCATCTCCAGACTGGTTGCAAGAGATTAGTAATCACTTTACCCCCGAAGTCAGTTTTATCGGAGGATATTCACCTTTAATTTCTGATAAAAACAACTTCTGGATAAGATTAAAGAATCTGGAAAGATTATCAATTTTTGCGGTGTCAGCAGGTAGTATGGGTTGGAATCTCGGCTTAACTATTACGGCAAGGAATATGGCTTATCGAAAAGAGCTTTACAATAAAGTTAATGGGTTTTCCGGATTAGAGAATATCCCCTCCGGTGACGATGATCTAATGCTGCAAAGAATGTCTCCCTATTCAAAGAAAATGAACTTTATGTTTACTCAAGGCTCTATAGTACCATCTTATGATAATAAAAATCTAAGCGGACAGATCAATCTGGAAACTCGAAGAGCTTCTAAATGGCGATATTATCCTTTTTATATAAAGATTGGAACAGCATTGGTTTTTCTCTATTATCTAGCTTTCTTCTTGATGCTCCTATTCTTTTTGATTGGCAAATTATCTTTTCACACCTTTATTCTTCTTTTATTGATCAAGATATTAGCTGAACTGATAATTTTAATACCCTTTTTCCAGAGAATACGGACTTGGCAATATCTTCCCTTATACCCTGTTGCTCTGATCTTACATCTTCCCTACTTTATATTCTTTGGCTTGAAAGGAACTTTTGGAAAATACAAATGGAAATCCTGAAAAAAAAATATCAAGTTATCTTATCTCGTTTAGAGCAACAAAGAGAAGAAAGCAGACGACTCTGGAACATTGGTCAAGAAACGGTAGATTTTCTTGCTCTGCTTCTCAAACTTAAGAAGCCAAAAAATATCTTGGAATTAGGAACTTCCAACGGTTATTCTGCATTTTGGATAGCTACAATAACAGAAGATTTTGCTAGTAGTATCGAGACAATCG
This sequence comes from Candidatus Cloacimonadota bacterium, assembly GCA_019429305.1. Taxonomy (NCBI): domain Bacteria; kingdom Pseudomonadati; phylum Candidatus Cloacimonadota; species Candidatus Cloacimonadota bacterium. The sequence goes on along the minus strand of JAHYIR010000009.1, from coordinate 31,622 downwards.
AATGTGATGAAGAGAGATACAATATGGCAAAAGAAAATCTCGCTACTATCAGTAATATTAAAATACACTTCGCTAAAGCAGAGGAAATAATACCTAACTTAGAGAATAATTACGATTTCGTTTTTATTGATGCCAATAAAGAACAGTATCATCATTATTTAGACCTACTCATACCTAAACTGAACGATCAAGCATTAATTGTTGCCGATAATGTCTTGTCTCATCAGCACTCAGTAAAACTTTTTTCGAAAAAACTTCACAATAATCATAACTTTGATAGTATTACCATACCTATTGAATCGGGCTTAGAAGTTGCTATTTATAATTCTTTTTAATTAGATGATTTTCTTGGAGGATAAACTTTTATGAAGACACCTTTATTGATCGGAATTGCCGGTGGTACAGGTTCTGGGAAGACGACAATTACCGAAAAAATTATCGAAAAATTCCCTGATCAGATCACAATAATTAATCAGGACTCATATTACCGTGCTTTCAATGATTTACCACTGAAAGCGAGAGAGAAGATTAATTTTGATCACCCTGATTCCTTCGATTGGTTGCTACTGTTTAAACATTTAGAGAATCTGAAAAACAATGTACCGATAGAATCACCGATCTATGATTTTAAGAAACACTGCCGTTCTTCAGCAACAATAATGAAAAAGCCCGCTCCTATTATCATTATTGAAGGGATTCTGATCTTTGATAACCCGCAATTACGAGAGTTGATGGATATCAAGATATTCGTTGATACTGATTCCGATATCAGAATTCTCCGTCGTATTGAAAGAGATATTGAGGAAAGAGGTCGTTCTCTGCCCTCAATTATTGCCCAATATTATGAAACAGTCAGACCGATGAATATCGAGTTTGTTGAACCTACAAAGAGATATGCAAATGTTATAATTCCGGAAGGGGGTTATAATCTCATCGGTATTGACATGATCATAGCAAAAATTAAAAGTTGTCTTTGAGATAAGGATAATTCAACTTATATTATTGAATAAACCCGACTTAGATATTAACCGAGAAAGGAGTATATATGAAAACATTGAACTTATTACTGACCTTTGTCTTATTGATTGGCTCTTTAACACTCTTTGCCGAGAACCGCATTATTTTTTATCATGGAAATTACGGATTGATCAATGAAACGCTTGAATTGAACCTAAAATCCGGTACTAATACTTTTTCTTATGATAACATCCCCTCAGGAATAATTGATAATACAATTATACTTTTGCCTGCTCGACCAAACACATTTTCAGTACAATCACAAGGATACATTCAAGAAAGAAGAGGATTTGCCAATATATTACGAAATCATATCGATAAAAATATCGAGATAGTCACCAAAGATGGCAGTTTTATTAGTGGACGATTGTTCTATTACGATAATGAGGTATTGGCAGTTGATGAGAAGAACAGTAATAACAGCATATTTATCAGAATAGCAGAAGTGCGGAATTATATTCTGAAATCAGAAGATTTCCAACATGAAAGAGCCCCGAAACTGGATTGGATACTAACAGCAGACAGAGCCGGTAATTATCAAGCTCAGTTATCATATCTGACTACCGGATTGAGTTGGACCGGACTATATAAAGCTGTATGGGATAATGAATATTTACAGTTAGATGTTTTAGCAAAGATAACTAATAACACTGGCGTTGATTACCAGAAATTTAATATCGGGTTGATCGCAGGAGACCCTAAAAGAGTCTCACAACCACAAATCAATTATGGCAGAGGATATAGTGCCTTTGATGCTGATATGATGATGGCGGAATCAGCCCCTGCTTCCCCTCAATTTACAGCAGAAGCACTTGATGAGTATCATATGTATACCTATTCTGTTCCTGTAGATCTAAGACATTCCGAAGCAAAACAGATCAGACTATTTCCTGCTAAAAGGATCAAACCAGAAGTTTATTACGAATATGTTACGAATACAAAGAGCTTACAAACTAAGCTTAAGATAGTTAATGATGAAGATAGTGGACTAGGGTTTGTGCTTCCCCGTGGTTCTGTTCAGATCTATCGTCAGACAGGAAATATTGCTAATCTAACTTTTGTCGGAGAAGATAATGTAGCTCAAAAACCGGTAAATGAAGAATGGATCATCTCTCCCGGCATCTCTTCTGACCTTGTCGGAGAAACAGAACTGATAGCTACCAGAAGACCTGCTAGAAATGTTACTGAGAATGATATGCGCGTTAAACTCCGTAATCGGAGTAATGAAACAAAAAAAGTAGTAGTGATCCACTATATCCGAGGTACATGGATAATTCAGAGAGAAAGCCTTCCCCATGAGAAAATAGATGCAACCCGAATGGAATTTCACAAAGAGTTACGACCTAATGAAGAATATGAAATTACTTGGACTGAAAGAATTGAATATTGATATAGAGAGGTAAAAATATGCTTCTTCTGTCTCGTATAGAAGAAATAGTGCGTCAATTGCAGAAGACCGAGGTCTTAGAAGAGCAACTCAATAAGGTCTTAGGGTTTTTGCAGAAGGATCTCTCTGCTCTCAGCAGCGGGATTTTCCTACTTAGTGGTGGTAAATACCAGCTCAAAATCGGGAGAAACATCAGTCATACTTTTACTAAAAACACTATTTTTCAGGATGATAATACTTTCATCAAGGAATTGAAAGCTAATCGTTTCTTATCGTTAAAAGATTCAGTATCATGCCGGTTTGAACATGAATGCCGGCATATACTGGTTCATATTCTGCAAGTACAAAAAGATATCTACGGATTCATTTTTACCGACAAAGCAACCGACTTCTTTACAGAAGAGGAAGAATTAGTTTTCGTTATCTTAGCAGAAATTACAGCAATGCAGCTCGCTATTAATAAATTGAACCTCTCACTTGCGGAGAAAAGAGAACTAGATGAAACCACTCTAATCTACCGTTATCGTACTTTTATGGAGAAGGGTTCATACCTCTTTCATCTCTTATACAATACATCAATAATTCTCTCTATTGCTTTACTCAAGATCAATAAATATAATGAATTGGTAAAAGTCTATGGACATCAATATACAGGTGAGTTTATTATAGATGTTCTCTCTGTCGTACAAAATAATATCAAACCGATTGATATACTTGGTAAGATCTTTGATGACACATATGCCATTATCTTCCCAAATAAGCGTGCTAAACAGGTCGAGAAGATACTTGAAAGCATCCATAAACTACTGTTAGAAAAGATAGATAACAAGGAAAAGAGATTAAGTTGGGGTATTGCTACCATGGGAAAAGATAGCAAGAGTTTCGAACAAATGATCAGTGATGCGGAAGAGGCAGCTTTTGACGCTTCTCGTATTGAAGAGAATCCCATCGTTATCTATGAATAATCAATGAAAGGTCTCTTGATATGAAAAAAACTATTTTTGAAGATATTCTCAATCTCCAGAGAGAGGTTATAAGACTGATGAATGAAATGTCAATGTTCCCTTCAAAAACGCTCAGTCTCTCTCATTCAGCAGACGATCATTGGCAACCTCATTGTGATATTTATAAAACAGAGGACAAATTACATATTATATTCGATCTCTCGGGAATAAATAAAGATACGGTCAAAATTAGAACGTCTCAGGAATATCTTATTGTTTCCGGACAAAGATATCTTTCCGCAGAAGGTTCTAATCCATCTTACTTTACTATGGAGATAGAGTCAGGTCCTTTTGAAAGAATCGTCTATTTTCCTGAAATGCCACTTAATTTTGAACAGCCAGTTGTAAATTATGAAGAGGGTCTTTTAAAAATAACTTTTGATATCCCCGTCAAAGATGAAAGAATATTTGAGATAGAAATTACCTGATCTAACTAACCGAAATCAATACCCAGATATCTACCAAACAATTCTCTCCACATCTTTTACTACACATCTCACTAATATTTTAACCTTGTTGTCTTCCATAGTAATTTCACTCAAAAGTACGAATAAACAGTAAAATATTATGATTTGACTTCAATCATATCTCTTGACGTTTTAACCTGAGATTATTTTTTTGACTGTAACAAATCTGAAATTCATGTATATTATCTATGAAGGGTCTTTTACAGGTAAATATTGGGGGTGATCGGTTTCGACAGGGATATAGAGGATTGTTGATGCATACCGGGGAGATTACCTACCCGTAAAACACGGTGATACTTAAATGTAAATGCAAACTATGATTATGCATTAGCAGCATAAGCTGCTACGTTTATGTCCGATTTGCTGTCGGTTGGATAATAAGCGTCGTAATTGACAGCTGCTCAGTTGAGAGTCGTCATGGTTCAACTGCTAAGATTAGTGACTGGCTTCTTTGCAACTGGTTTGATTGTTTCCCTGCATAGCAAGTGAGATCTAAAAACAACTAAGTATGTAGAGTCAGCTTTTGGCTTATCTCTGGACGCGGGTTCGATTCCCGCCACCTCCACCAATTTATCATCTTTCTTTTTCTTTCTATCTTATCCCTCTATTACCTTTAGTCACTCTACGAGTTGGATAGAGCCGACTCGTGTACTCGCAAGAGATTACCCAAAGAAACATCTGTCGTTATACAAATATCAAATGAGAATTGATTAACTGTTTTAGCGGTTGACAATTTTAAAGCTTGTTCTGATACTGTTAGTTATTATACTATCTAAGTATTCAGATAAAAAGTAAGGAGTTATTTGATGAAGAGGATATTGGTTCTGATAACTATGATGATATTCTATGTAATACTTTATGCAAAACTAGATATCATTGCAGAAACCTCCGATTATTTACTCATAGAATTTAATCTAGGTGATTACTCATTCATAGAATTAGATGAGTATATATATTTGAATTCTCCGGGGATAGATTTTTCCGATGATGCTGGTGCTCCAATGTTACCTTATTTAACAACATATATAGGAATACCGGAAAATGGGGTAATTAACCTTCAAATAATGAATCAAGAAAGAGTTGAGCATCGGCTCTCTAAACCATTAATGCCGATCCCAGAAGTTATTCAAGGGGAGCAAGTCAGTGAGTATGTTTATTCTATAGATGAAGCAAAATATCGTCACCGTTCTGAGCAGATCTTGAATCAGGGGGAGCCGACATACTTTCGTTATAATGCTGTCATCCCAGTAACTATCAATCCATTTTCTTATAACTATGAACAGGGGCGATTAACAGTAAGCGAAAAAATCACTATCGGTATTAGAATTACCGGAAATACTTCTCAGCGTAATAATCAGATTGATGATATCGATCTGAGTTTCAATATTCTGAATTATGACACTGCAAGGTATTGGCAGGTAAGAGAACAGATAGATATTAATCATGCACCATTTTATCAGTCAGAATTTTGGTATAGTTTTGAGATATCTGAAAACGGGATGTATGAATTAACCTATCAGCAGCTTTCTGCACTCCCTTTAGACATTATTGATCCTCGCAATATTCGTATTTTTTCTACAGGCGGGAAATTACTTCCTAACCTGTTGAGTAACAGCGGTTATCCTTTTGAAGAGATACCATTGTTGATCATAGGTGAAGATAACGGACAATTCGATCAGGGAGATAGAATAATCTTTTATGCCCATAAAAGAGATGGATTTGCCCAAAACGAGTATTTATCATCAACAGTAAATCATTATTTTAACCCCTACTCAGGAAGGACTGTATATTGGTTAACATTTGGAGGTGATTTTTCTGAACCACCAAAAAGAATGCCACTGCAGAATCATGGGCAAGCATCAATAACAAGAACTAGTAGCCCGCAATTCTTCCATTATGAATCTGAAAGCGTCAGAAGAGACCAGAGAGGATTTACATGGTTTACTTCATTATTGACCGGTGTTACCGACACAAATCATAATTATAGCTTCAACCTTAATAATGTCGATACAAGTAAAGAACAGAAATTTATTATAGCAGTACAAGCTGGCGATTCAAGCACGCACAGTCTATCGATGAATATCAATGGCAATACGATTATTAATCGCCAGAGCTGGGTTGGTAGCGGTTACCGAACTTTTCAGAGAGATAGTAACTTTCTACAAAACGGAACTAATAATGCTGTTTTGACTATCCATCGTACCGGTAGCAGCTCGATCTATTTTGATTATTTTACTGTTTATTATCATAGATTGCTCTCCAAAGGGAATAGCCAACTACTTTTTTCTATCAATGAAGAGGATTTTAATCAAACTGTGCAGTATAATCTAACAGGTAGCAATATACAGAATCTACGAGCGTTTGAGATTGTTGATTTCCACCAAGTCTCTCAGTTAGAAGTTGATTCACCACAACCCGGAACAGGATATGATTTTTCAATTACAGGTCTCGGTGGTCAAGATACTCAATATGCTGTTGTCAGAGACGGTGAATACTTAACTGTAGGTAACTTTCAAGAAGATTTCCCTGTTGATCTAACTATCCAGAACTTCCCTGTTGAAGCAATAATCATAACTCCGGAGATTTTTAGAGGATATGCAGATCAACTCGCTCTTAAATATCAGAATGAGAGGGGAATTGCTACCAAGATAGTTGATCAACAAGAGATTTTTAATCAGTTCAACAGTGGCATGCCTGACCCCAATGCCATTCGACTTTTTATACGTCATGCCTTTTATAATTATCCGATTATTGAAGGAACTACCTCTTTGAAGTATATAACCCTTATTGGTTCGGGATCTGTTGATTGGCGTAATTTTTCCGGACTTGCTGCCGAGAAGAATAAACTGATCCTCTTTCATAAAGGAGTTGAAACCAGTGAAGATTTCTTTGTTGATCAATCAGGGAACAATCTTCCCGATATAGGCATAGGTAGAATAACTGTTGAAAATATCAATCAAAGTGATATCGTGTTTGATAAGATCTTCAACTACTGGATTAATCCTACACCGGGATTATGGAAAAACACTCCTCTATTTTTCGCTGATGATGAATATAAAGGTACAAACAACGAAGAGATCGGACATTCTTTGGATATCCAAGAGATATCCCAACTAATGTCACCCAGTGTGATAGTTGATAAGATTTTTGGATTTAACTATCCTTTTGATCCTTTTGGTAACAAACCTTTGGCACGTGAAGAGATGATATCAACTATAAATGAAGGTAGATTGATCTGGCTTTATATTGGTCATGGTGCTCCTCATATGTTAGGGGATGAGAGTTATTTTAGAATGATAGATATACAGTTATTAAAAAACAGAGATCATTTACCTCTTTTTATTTCAGCATCATGCAGCGTCGGTAAGTATGATTATTTCGGGTTAAGTAGTTTAAGTGAGAATCTACTTTGGCATCCCAATGGTGGCTCTATAGCATCTTTAGCCGCTAACTTTGATACATCACCGGGACCTAATCGTCGTCTTATGCGGAACTTCATGGTCAGTATTATCAACAACTATGAATCGCCTGGAATTGCTTTAATGCAAGCTAAGAACTCGTTGTCAGAGTCACAGCATAGATATTATACCTATATGGGAGATCCGGTGTTACCAATCGTAACTCCACAAAGAACACAAAATATTAGCATTTATAACAATCCCGACAGTCTCTTTGCTTATCAGCTAGTCGAGTTGAGTGGTTCTTTTTCCGAATCCGGTACTGATAGCATTATAGATATTATTGCTTATAGTTCTGAGCAGGATCTAAAATACACCGGGCAAGCAGACCAACTCGATTTCGACTATACGCAATGGGGTAGTATATACTACCGAGGTCAGAGTAATTTAAATAATGGAAGTTATGACTCCTCTTTTATGATCCCAGGTGATATTTTACCCGGTAATAGAGGAAGGATTGTATCTTATTATTTTAATCCGGGCACTAAAAAGGATTTCGTTGACTACTACTATCCAAAACGTCTGACTAATATACCCTATGCCAATGCTGTTCCTGACACACTTCCTCCAGAAGTGACTATTTGGCTCGATACACCCAATTTCCGTAATGGTGATATTGTGTCTCCCAATCCTATACTTTATGCCAGAATTCACGACGATAGTGGCATTAATATACTTGGTGAATTGGGGCATAAGATACTTATTCTCTTTGATAATCAGAGTTCACCAATAGATGCTACTTCAGGATTCATTTATGATGTAGGTTCATATCAAACAGGTACTCTAACTTGGCAATTACTGAACCTGGCAGAAGGTGAACATAATCTACAACTTATTGTTTTTGACAACTACAATAATCCTGCGGTTACCAGAGTTAACTTCATTGTCAGAGTCACGGAAAGTATTGTTATTGAAAAATTACTACCCTATCCAAACCCGATGAGCAGTGATGGCTATTTTACCTTCCTCTTAAATGAAAATGCTCAGATCACAATTACGATCTATACAATAACTGGAAGAAGGATTAGAACACTAACAGCACAAGGTGTAAAGGGCTATAATCAAATATATTGGGATGGTAGAGATCAAGAAAACTCCCGACTGGCTAATAATACTTACCTATATAGAATTCGAGCTCGAGATCTTGTAACAAACAAAGTAACAGAACAATTAGGTAAAGTGATAATCTTAAGGTAAATAATTCGATATTTTAACATACTGAGTTGTCAAAGCTAATGAGAGTAGAAGAAAATACGATCCCGACTACTGATAAAAATCAACGCTTGAAAGGTGTGCTGTCCATAACCCTTAAGGGGTTGGCGATCAATCTATTACTTGTTATTGTGAAAATATCCAGTGGTATTTTTGGTAGAAGTGGTGCTATGATAGCTGATGGTATTCATTCTCTTTCTGATTCTGTCTCTGATGTATTTCTCTTTCTCGGTTTTAAGATTGCTGATAAACCTCCTGATAAAACTCACAAATATGGTCATGGTAAATTTGAAACACTATTGACTGTGATTATTAGCTTAATGATCATTTTTGCAGGTGCTTTGATTCTTTACAGGAACAGCTCACAAATTTATCGGCATCTAATTGATTCTGAACCTCTGATCAGACCGGGTTGGATCGCACTCTTTGCTGCTGTTCTATCTTTGATAGTAAAGGAATACTTATATCGTATTACGAAAAAAGTAGGTCAAAAATATCATAGCAATGCAGTAATAGCTAATGCCTGGCATCATAGAACAGATGCCTTGACTTCGATAGCAGCTTTTCTCGGTATAGGGGGAGCAATCATCCTTAACGATAATTGGTTGATCTTAGATCCTTTAACTGCTGTTTTGGTAAGTGTTTTTATTCTGTTTATTGGCTTTAGATTAATAAAAGATAGTTTTATGGAGCTTCTGGAGACCTCCTTGAGCGAAGATAAAGAAAGAGAAATAATTAAGATAGTCAAATCTGTTCATGGGGTTCTCAATCCTCACAATCTAAAAACAAGAAAAGTCGGTAACTATATAGTAATTGATATTCATATAGAAGTTAATAGTTTTCTTAATGTTATTCAGGCACACGACATAGCTACGGAAGTGGAAGCTACTTTACAAAATAGGTTTGGTATCGATACACTTGTTTCAGTTCATATAGAACCGTTTGATTTCGTTAAATGAAGTATCGAAGAAGATCTCAACTGACTTAATATAATAAAAAACCAATTTAATGCTGAGTTAACTAAACAGTAACTTGCGACCTTTTTCAGTTATGATCCGATAATCTCCCTTACGGATAGTTATCCCCTCACCATCGAAGCGAGCTAACAGCAATAAACAAATTTTCCTGTTACCGGAAATGATATCTCTGTATTCAGCAACTGTAATTCCCTCTTTTTTATTCAACAAACTCTCTAACAACTTGATACGGCATTTATCTACGATATCACTATGAATATAATTATCTTCTATCCGGTAAGCTTTTTTTCTATAAACTAGGAGCTTGAGGATCTGATAAAGTAATTTTTCATCTATACCCTTCTTCTCCGCTGCCGGTAATAGTTCAGACATTAGAGGGGTCTTCATTCCTGAATCGAGTAGGTAGTTTTCAACAAAGTACACTTGATTTGCCAGTTCTTCACTAAATTTGACATTATGAGTATATAAAGTCCACGTGTTATCAACTTTCTTTAACTGTTTCTGAGACACTAAATCAGCTAAAACAATTTCTATATATTTTTCTAGACCCTCATCTCTATCTTTTCCATAAAGACCCATTAACTCGTCAAAACTTCTACCAGTTTCTTCTAATGGATTATTCTTATGATAGGTTGTGAGATTGTTAATGATCTTGTTTCTTGTTTTTATATACCTTTTTTGTTCTTGAAGAAACAGCTCATCTTGAGAACTTACTACTACTATATCTTCCGGCAGAGAAGAATCTACGATTTTGAGTAATTCGGAAACCGGTTTGTTAAATGTACCGGCTAAATACTCTATAGATAAAGGATTGACGTTTTTCCTTACTTCAGCAGCAATTAGCTCCTCTAAATTACCTAATAGGATCCGTTGTAGATTAGATAAGAGTTTAGCAGTTCTACGGCGATGATGTAACGGTTTAACATCAATTATCTCTCCCCCACCAATTGTCTTATCGGCAGAACTGTTTCTGATAACAAATCTATCACCATAACAAGCATAGAGTGAGTTTTTGAAATGTATCTGAGCTATTGACTCATTACCCGATTGAAGTTTATCAGTATCCAGAAGATGAACTCTTACTTCAAACTGCTCTGTTCCGTGTAAGAAAATACATTGCGACCACAAAGGTAGCTCTCCCCCCTCCGGGAATAAAGAGAGTTTTACATCGACTAATTTTGTGTCCTGCAAAACTCTATCGGTAACTAACATCCCCCTAGTGATCTTGCTTCGATCAATACCGGCTAAATTGATAGACCCTCGATCTCCTGCTGTTAACTCAGATACTTCTTTACCATATCTTTCTAATCTGCGGATCCTAACTTTTTCTGCTTTAGGTAGCAGATAAAGTTTGCTATCTTTGTTGATGTGACCACTTTGTACTGTTCCGGTTACTACTGTACCAAAACCAGTTATATTAAACACTCTATCAATATACAATCGGAAAACTTCGTCATTGGGTCGTGGTAGTATCTCACTTTCAATTCCCTCAAGAGCTGCAATGATCTCTGGTAATCCCTCACCTGTAACTGCAGAAAAATTGATTATAGGAGACTTCTCCAAAAATGTCCCCTTTACTAATTCAGCTACATCTTCTGTTATCAGCTGCAGATACTCGTGTTCAACCAAATCAGTTTTAGTGATGACGATCATCCCTTTTTTAATACCCAGCATACCCATGATCCGGAGATGCTCTAAGGTTTGTGGCATTATACCGGCATCAGCCGCTATAACCAGCAAAACAAAATCAATTCCGGATGCACCAGCTATCATTGTATTGATGAAATCGCTATGTCCGGGTACATCAACAATTCCGATAGTATTGCCGTTCGACAATGTATAATGGCTAAAGCCCAGATAGATCGTTATGCCACGTTCTTTCTCTTCTTTGTGAGTATCACAGTCATAGCCGGTCAATTGTTTGATCAGAGTTGTTTTGCCATGATCAATATGTCCAGCAGTACCCATGATAAGATGTTTCATTTTATCACTCGCTATAAAAGTATCTAACTGTCAAAAAACTTAAGAACAATGACTCTGTTCTTCATTCTACCAAAATGGTATCAACTGTTTTACACTTTTACCTATTAATTCTATATCCTTATTTTCCAGAGCTAAGACATCAAACATTAATGTTCCTTCCCTTAAAATACCTAATACTGGGACATCAGAGGTTAACAATTTATGATACAAATTCTCTGCAAAACTTTTTTTAACACTCGCTGGACAACCTTTTGGAGTTATCTTTACTATCTTGCTATCAATAAAATGATATGGAAGAGTTCCACCACCACATTGAGCTTTACTATCAAGGATAGTAACATCAAGATATCGACTTTTAAGTTTACTGGTGAGAGCTTTTGCTAGTGTTTCAATCTCTTCCATTTCACGGTTTATATAGCGAAAAACCGGATTATACTCCTCGATAAAAGATTTTTCATGAAGGAATGATATCAGAACCTTATTTAAGAGACTTATAGTCAACTTATCGACTCTTAATGCCCGCATCATAGGATGTTTCGATATGGGTTGAATAAATTTATTCCTGCCAGCAATTATACCAGCTTGAGCTCCTCCCAGTAATTTATCGCAACTGAAAGTTATAACATCAGCTCCATCCTGCAAACCATTCAAAGCATCTGGTTCATTCTCCATACCCTTATACAATTGCCTGTCTATGAGACCGGTACCTAAATCATATATCAAATTAAGATGATTTTTTTTTGCTGATTTAGAAAGCTCTTTTAGAGAAACTTCTTCCGTAAATCCATACATATAGTAATTTGATTTGTGTACTTTGAGATAGAGGGCTGTATTTTCGGTGATTGCTTTCTCATAATCACTGAGCCGAGTTCTATTCGTAGTACCTACTTCGATCAACTTAGCTCCACTTGCTTCTATTATTTCAGGGATCCTAAAACTACCACCTATTTCAACTAATTCACCCCTCGAGATTATAACCTCTTTGTCAGCAGCTAAAGTTCTCAATGTGAGCATTAATGCAGCTGCATTATTATTTACCACAACACTATTTTCACAGTTCAAGAGCACTTTTAACAGCTCATTAAGATGTACATTTCTACTGCCACGCTGAGCTGTTAAGAGATTAAATTCCAGATTACTGTATCCATTTAGTACGGGAATTATCTCAGTCAAGATCTTATCATCAAATGGTGCTCGTCCTAAATTTGTATGCAAAATGACACCGGTTGCATTAATTACAGGACTTAGAGATGAACGCAAGAGTTTATTAATATGTTCTTTAATCTCTTTTACAATAGTTGTTTCTTCTGGTACTAAGTTACCTTTAACTATCTCTTCACGTATTTGTTCAAGTTTAGAACTAACAATCCTCTTTAAAATCGGAGCTCTAATCTTGGTTCGATAATCAGACAAAATATCAGAAAGTATAATCCGGTTTACTGAAGGGATCTTTCGGTAATCTGTTTTCTTCTTTTCTTTATTCATCGGTTATTTCCCATGCCTTACTTTTTTTAAATAACATGACTAATTCAGAGTCTAATTTACCATTACTGGCCATCTTCTCCAACTCCATGAGAGCTTCTTCAATTGTTCGGTGTTTTTTATAAGGTCGTTCATTAGAAATCAACGCCTCGAATATATCAATAATAGTCAATATTCTTGTTTCTGTAGATATTTCATCTCCTTTCAGACCCTGATAGTATCCCGAGCCATCAAGCAATTCATGATGATCATTACACCATTTACGGATTTCGAGCTTATCAGGAGAAAAAGGTATTTTACTTAGTAACAGGTCAGTTAATCGAACGTGATTCTCAATCTCTTTTCGCTCACTTTCGGTCAGAGTACCCTGTTTAATACTGAGAGATTCTACTTCTTGATCTGTTAACCACTGTTTTTTTTCATCTGCCGGATCAACATAGGACAAATTAGCATATTCTTTTAACAATTTGATATCACTCTCTTTTACTTTGTTTTGTGGATCATTTAGCCGTTTTACTAACTCTGATGCCTTTATACATTTACTTATCAAAGCGGAATCAGCATCTATTGATTTCAAATAATAATATACCGCATCCAACTTTTGAATTACTTCTGGGAAGCGATCACCTAATCTGGTAAATTTATTCATTAACCTCAATGGAACTGTTATCTTACCGATATCATGTAACCAAGCAGCCATAATTAGATTCTCTTGACGTTCATTATCCTGACTAAGTTGATGATATTTATCCGGACTATCTTTACTAATGAATACAAGAAAATTCTTAACCATCTCAGCTACTCTTTGAGTGCTTTCATAATTGTAAATGGACAAAGCATCAATAGATGTTGCCATCACTTCAATAAAAGCTCGGAAAAGAAGCTCAATATGTTGAAAATGCTGCTCCAATTCCTTCTCTTTCAACTTAACGTCAATCTTTAAAAGATCGCGTTCTTTTCGTATTATGTCTTCCGCTTCTTTCAGTCTTAACAATGACTGAACTTGAGCAATAAATTCAGGAATATCAAAAGGTTTTTTCAGAAAAGCTTCTGCTCCCTGTTCTAAACTCTTTACTTTAGCATTGAGATTAGAACTCTCCCCCGTAATAATCAAAATCGGGATGTTCTTGAGCAAAGGATCAGATTTCAATGTGCGACAAACTGTATGGCCACTAACTGAAGGCAAATTGATATCTAAGATGATCAAATCTGGTTCATGTTTTCTAATCATCTGCATGCCAACTAATCCATCTAAAGACGAATAAATAGTAGAATTAGGAATGCTTTGCTCAATTATATTCTCTAAAACTCCAACTATCTCGATATCATCATCGATGATCAAAATCTTGGACATCATTGTCTCCTTAAAGACATTTGTGTTAAATTTTTTGTTTATCAACAGTTTTGCACTTAATGATTGTCAAGGAAAAGCTTCGATAAAGTTTACTAACAAGAGTATATCTTCAATAGATTTCATGTAATTGTTTCTAAGAATAACCTAAAAATGAGATAAGTAATTAATCTTGCAAGTAGACTAAACCAAAACGTAAAGTCAACCTTAAATCTTGACAAAAGATTTTCAGTCCAAGTTTGTGGGTTAAAGGAGTAGTAATGAAAAAAATTTTAACAAAGAAAGGATTCACATTTGATGACCTCTTGCTCGTACCGGCAAAATCTGACATCTTACCCAATAATGTAGATCTAAGAACTCGCTTAACAAAGGAAATCGGACTAAATATTCCCATCATAAGTGCTGCTATGGATACCGTTACAGAATCCACATTAGCAATTAGTCTTGCTCGGGAAGGTGGTATTGGTATTATACATAAAAATATGAGCATAGAACAGCAAGCAGAAGAAGTTAGGAAAGTAAAACGGTTTGAAAGTGGAGTCATTACTAATCCCATTACATTAACCCCAGATGATACCATTGCTGATGCCATTAATCTATCCAAAGTTCATCATATCGGAGGTTTCCCGGTGGTTAAGGATAAGGTACTGGTTGGTATCTTAACAAATCGTGATATTCGTTTTGAAACAGATTATTCTAAGAAAGTCTCAGCGTTAATGACACCGAAAGAGAAACTGATTACCATTGAAGAAGGGACCAATATAGAGAGTGCGAAATCACTGCTGCATGCCAATCGCATCGAAAAACTACCAATAGTCAGTAAAAATGGTATGTTGACCGGCATGATAACTGTTAAAGATATTTTAAAGAAACTCTCTTATCCTAATGCTGCTAAGGATTCGGCTGAACGACTCCTTGTTGGTGCTGCAATAGGTGTCAGAGGCGATTATTTTGAACGAGCAGCAGAATTAGAACAAAAAGGCGTTGATGTTTTAGTAATTGATACTGCTCATGGTCATCATAAAGATATTGTAACAGCAATACAAAAGATAAAAAGAAAACTGAAAACCGCTGTAATTGCCGGTAACATTGCCACTTCCGAAGCTGCTAAAAACCTGATAGATATTGGAGTAGATGCCTTAAAGGTTGGAATAGGACCCGGTTCCATCTGCACAACGAGAGTTATTGCAGGTGTAGGAATACCTCAGATGACAGCAATTTTCGATTGTGTCGAAGAAGCTGAAAAACAGAACATTCCGGTAATTGCAGACGGAGGCATTAAATACTCCGGTGATATAGTTAAAGCTCTGGCAGCAGGCGCTAATTCTGTGATGTTAGGCAGTTTATTTGCCGGAACTGATGAGAGCCCCGGAGAGTTTATCATTATTCAAGGAAGAAGATTCAAGGCATATCGAGGGATGGGGTCTATCGGAGCTATGAATAGAGGCAGTAAAGATCGTTATTTTCAGGATAGTGTTGAAGAGAATAAACTGGTTGCTGAAGGGGTTGAAGGAATGGTACCATACAAAGGACCATTAAAAGACTATTTATATCAGCTATTGGGTGGTATTCGAGCCGGTATGGGATATTGTGGTGCTCCTGACTTATCTTATTTGAGACAGAATTCTCATTTTATAGAGATCACCGTTGCAGGGTTAAAAGAGAGTCATCCTCACGATGTTACCATAACCAGAGAGGCGTTAAACTATCATCATGAAAAAGATAGTTAATGCACCCAAAACAACTGCATTCATCAACAGCTTTCTTTTTTATTTAAAAACCGAAAAGGGGTTGACTGAGAATAGTATAACCAGCTATCAATCTGATCTCTGTGATTTCTTTGATTATCTGAAAAAAGAACCAACTAAAACTGAACTTAATGATATAATTCGCTACTTCAATGTTCTACAGGAAATTGGGTTGGTTAACAATTCCATAGCCAGAAAGAGATCTTCGTTGAAATCTTTCTTTAGCTTCTTGATAAATGAAGATGAAAAAATAACCTTTGATCCGATGAATATCCCATCAGTGAGGTACAAACAACATATCCCGGACATCTTATCAGTTGATGAAATGCTTCATCTGTTAGATTCTATCCCTTTAGAAAAACCTCTTGATGTTCGTAATAAAGCTATGCTGGAATTAATGTATGCAACCGGTATAAGAATTTCCGAGATGTTAAATCTGACAATTAATGATATCTTCTGGGATGAAGAAATTCTCAGAGTTTTTGGTAAGGGTAGGAAAGAAAGAATCATACCTATAGCCAGTAAATCGTTAGATTTTGTTAAACATTACTATCAAGCAATTCATCCACTGTTGACTTCTAAAAAACCTACTATGATACTCTTTCTGAATTATAGCGGTAATAAACTGTCTCGAATGGGCTTCTGGAAAATACTGCAACACCTTTCTCGTAATGCTGGGATACGCAAAGCTATTTCTCCACATACCATTAGGCACTCATTTGCTACTCACCTGTTGGAAGCTGGTGCTAATCTCCGTATTGTCCAAACACTTCTTGGCCATACAAGTATTAACACCACACAGATCTATACTAATATCGATCTGAGATTTATAAAGGAGAACCACTCTCTATATCATCCACGTGCCTAAAAAATACGTAATATGGAACAAGATTATGTGTTATACGTTATAAAATAAAGTGATGGTTAAGTAACTGATTCATCACAAAGGAGATATGAATTAAGTAGTTGACAAATGTCCATATTAAAATAAAAAAGAACAGATAAGAACTACGGGAGGAGATAATGAAGTTACATATTCTAATATCATTATTCGTTGTGCTGTTATTAACATCTACATTTTTAACGGCTGATCCGGATAAGCCTTTAGAAAGACTCGGAAATGAAGCAGCTGTTGAAGCTGATTCTCTCTACAGTATGAATAGATTTAATGAAGCAGCAGCAAAATATGAGGAAGCTTTTGAATATTTCACCAGAGCAGAAGAGGAAGATAATATCCCTTTACAAGACAAGATTGGACAGATGTTAGCTAACATGCAAACTGCTTACTATCAAGCTCAGGACTACGAAAATACAATAAGAGCGATCAATAAACGGCTAACATTAGAACCACAAAATGATGTTTATGTTCGACAAATCGCCCAAATTTACGAACGGGATTTAAATAATCCGCAAAGAGCGATCGAAGCTTTAGAGAGTTTTGATAACAGAGTTCCTAATTTCGTGGTCAGGAGAACCCTTGGTCGTTTATATACATCTATAGAAGATGATGTTAATGCTCTTCATTGGTATAATAAGGCATTTGAGATCAGACAGGACGCTGATGTTCTGCAGAATGTTGCATTACTTCACTACCGTACAGGTAACCCTGAAGCAGCTATTGCTGCTTATGAAGACTTCATAGCCACTGAACCATCAGAGAGTATTTTAGTTAATATTTACCGTAATATGGGAAAATTCTATGAAGATACCGGAGATGAGTTGAAATCAATCGAGTATTATGAACGATCAAATCGTCTTAGATTTAACCGTGACATCACCCTGTTGCTCTTATCAAAATATTACGATCGGGGAGATTTTCTTAATGCTAATGAAAAAATTAATCAATTACTGAGAGATGATCCTCAAAATAGTAATGCTATTTACTACAGAGCTTTGATCCTTTTTGAAGAAGAAAGATTCTCTGAAGCCCGGACTGAATTCGCCAAAATTCAAAACGACAGACGGCTTGGAGCAACTGCCCGACGATATATTGAAAGTATCGATTCCATGTGAGCAGAACTATGAAGAAAATAATACTCATAATATGTTCAGTTGGCCTTCTCTTCTTCCTTACATCTTGTGATGAAAGAGAAGGTGTGAAACCGGTTATGGAGATATTGGTTGAAAATAATTATCTTTATGGCGAAGGAATTGACTGTGAGATCAATTACACAGATATAACATTCAAATTAGAAGGTACTCCCAGTTTTATCTCCGAAACAAAGATATTTATTGATTTTGATGAAAGCCAAGGTCTATTTGTCGGCGATGGAACTTCTCAATTTGTAATCACTAATACCCAAGGCATTGCTATTGGAAGATTTATAGCATATGAAACCGCACTTGGAGCAACCACCATATCGGCTTCAATGGAAGTTTTCCCTTCAGTGCGTGGTGAAGCAATTATATACTTACTTGATTTGCCGGGCATAGAAACTTTCGAAGCTGAAAGTACTACTCTTAGTCCCAATGGAGAAACAGAACTATTTATTCAGCTTGCAGATCAGTCTGGTTATATTGCTGATCTGACAATCAGTTTCTCTGCTACTGCGGGATCTTTTGAGTACAACAGTGTTCAAACAGATGAAAATGGCTTTGCTCATAATACTTATTATGCTGACGAGGAAATAACTATAGCTCTTATTACTGCGTCGTTAGATATCTGTCCTAATGTGAATGAGAATCTAACTATTACGATCAGGTAAAACAATTAACCACGGAGGCACAGAGGGCAAGGAAAGAAAAGACATTGTAGGGGCGGTTCACGAACCGCCCTTTTTAATGAATAGAACACGGATTTGACAGAAAAAGAGGATTGATACGGATATAAAATTTGGTTTTAGGTGTTAGGTTTTAGGGATTAGGGGAATAATTGCAATACAGTATCTTGCGGTGAAATCTCATTAATTAACGATACAGTGTCATCATGAGTGTTCTGCTATTTATTTCATACTAATAGTGGCAATGGTTCTCTCGTATTTATTGCCTCAAGTGATGAGGGGTCATGTTATTCAGGCATAGTCAGAATTTCAATAAGTAGCTCTTTCACCCCTCTATCAATCAATCCTATTCTCTGGGCAGCTCCTTGAGCTAAGTCGAGATCACGACCTTTCACAAAAGGTCCACGATCATTGACTCTGACTGTTACTGACTGGTCAGTAATAGGATTTGTAACTTTCAGTAAAGTATCAAAAGGGAGTTCTCTGTGTGCACATGTTAAACCATTCATATTGAATATTTCGCCATTAGCAGTTTGTTTCCCATGAAATTCTTCACCGTAATATGAAGTTAACCATCTAAATGTCGAACCTACACGGTATACTTCTCCCGAAGGTGGGAATGAATCAGTAGTTCTGGCAGTCTGGTAGTACCTGCTCCTAGGGGTTGTCCTCGTATTGGTAGTATATCTATCAGCCGGAACACAGGCAGATAATATCAGAATAATTAGTAACATAAATAACATCAATCTCACACGATACCTCTTTTTCACTTCTCAAGAATTTCCTTTTAAAAGAAAAAACAGATGTCACTGATATCTTGAAGAGGAATGTTATCCAAGAATATCAGCAACATCTGTATTAACATATATTTTCTTTACTTGATCAGGATCATACGACGTACTTCTGTTTCATCCGGAGTAGATAACCTATAGAGATAGACTCCACTACCTACACTTTTTCCTGAATGATCTGTTCCATTCCAGACAAATCTATGTAGTCCGAAATCTAATTCTCTATCAACGAGAGTTTTTACTTTCTGCCCGAGGATGTTGTAAACATCAAGAGTAACGAAGCTTCTATTGGGTAAAGAGAACTCAATAACTGTTTCGGGGTTGAAAGGATTCGGGTAATTTTGGAAGAGAGTTAATCCAAGATTGGGATTGATCAAATCATCTGTAGAATAATATTCGTCTGGTGCAGAAGTTGTAAAGCGTATAGCTAAACCTGCCTGTATTGGCGTAGCTGAAAGAGGATAATGATTAGCATAGGCATACTGTAAACCTACGAATCTGGTGTGGTTCATAATACCTGTTGTTGAATAATTACGGGTATGATTCTGGTTCCAGACAGTGTGATACTGAAAAATAATATCTCCATCATCATCAGCTTTAGGTTCAAGAATTACCTGTATCTTTTCCAAACCACTGGGTGTCAAATTAGCTACACTATAGGCATCTAACCAACTGATGATCATTCTGTTATTTATCTCATCATGATAGTAGGCAACTCGAAGCTCATTATCAACTTCATCTAAACCTTTCAAGTCGTCCCAGTAGGGGGCTATTATACCCTTAGGTACTATTGCTGATGGTATAGGCCAATTACGGAAATTAATTTCCTCAGTAGGGATGAATGTAATCCAACCGTTAGAACAGATAGAAATTTCATTATAATCGATACCATAATAGCGAAAAGTGAAAGGCATATCCATTGTCATAGTGCCATCATCCGGTAACCAGACAGCCGTTCCGGGTCCACCATTATCAGGATCAATATCAACCCAGTTATACAAAGGTGCTTGACTATAATCGGTATCATAACTGTCAAAGGCGTAATAGCCATAATAACATGGACCTGTAGGCGCTGTATTGGTTACTTCCCCTATTGTTGTGTTAATGAATGCGTAAGTAAACCTTCCATCAGCATCAAAAAAATTCAACTTAAAATATGCTTCTCTTCCAACATAGGTATCGTCATGAACTACTACTTCAAAGGAAAAAGTGCTTGATTCTCCAGCAGATATATCTCCTATATTGACCATATCTTCACTTATATATACAGCATCAGTATAAGGTTCTATAACTGTGCTGAGATTTAAAAGATCAGATATGCCATGATTACTAATTGTTACGTCAATAGTTGCTGTTTCTCCTGGGTCTAAAATACTATTAGGAGAGTTAATTACAAAACCATCAACTTCTATATGAATACCAACAACCAATACCTGTAATTTTGCGACATCACCAGTAGGTGAAATATTTAACGTAAATTGTAGCACTGTGTGATGAGGACAATTCCCTGCTATTTCAAACTCGAAGCTACCAGATGCAGTCCCTCCTGCACTAATATCTCCATAATTAACAGTCTCTTCTGTAATTGTGATAAAATCTTCAAAATTACTACTCAATGTGGCTGAAACATCAGCGACATTATTATTACTATAATTTTTGAGTGTAGTGTTAAGTGTAATAGTTTCACCGGGATAAATAGCCGTACCGGCAAAATCATATTCGAGTAATGTGATGTTATTTGAAGAAGTAATCTCAATCGTCTGTATTGTAGGCAAATAATTCTTAGCAGTAACCGTTAGAATGATATCTCCCTCTTCATCTGGATTAAGAGGAATAAAAGCATAATCATTTTCTATTCGGTGAGTAATAAAATTTTCTTCATCACGAGTTATCGTAACATATCCACCTGTTAAGTTAGGAGCATCAAATTCCAGATAGTTTGTCCCCTGATCAATTTGAGTAGGTAGTGTCAGATTCATATGATAAGGTATCAATTTCCATAAATTGAGCGACGGATCTGCCAGAGTATTGTAGACCCTGAAATAGAAATCAACCCAATCACCGGGATCCAGATTATTCGGGTAGCCATTATAAATTTCCATTTTACCCCTTAGAATAGCAGCTCCGAAAGATCTAATGCCTTCCCTTTGAATCCCCCAGTGATAACCGGAAGCAATCGCATTGTTATATTCAGTACTAGTATGAAGATCACTGGGACCAACAAAGCCAACTGCCCCGTTTGGAGTGGTTGGAGTACCCATGGTCATCCAATATTCACCAAAACATGGATTAACGTTAGAATTAATAAAGTCACCTGTATTACAAACGAATGATGATACAACTGGAGATTTTCTACCAGCATTAGTATTAGCTAAATGATTGATATGAAACAACGGATAATGCCACCCGTTTGCATCACCCCAACCTCGGTAGTTTATATATTGCCCGCTTCTATTGACAGCATCAATGACCGGCTGTGTCAATGATGATGAACCGGGATACCAGAAAACAGTATCTACTTCAGTATATCCACTCTCATAAAGTAACTCCACTAGCCACTTTGACATCAGAACCGGAGTAATAGGGATCGGTAAAGTTGATGCGTAATTGCCGGCAATTACAATTGCTCTTTCCATCCATTCGGTCTCATCCATGAATGGTTCTTTCTCATAAGCAACTGTTTTATTAACTATCGTTGCCAGCTGATAGCTGTTATTCACCGAGAAACGTCCAACCATTACTTCTGGGAAATAATCATCACCTTCAATCAATCCATAAGGCAGATCATTAGCATTATTAGCGGCCCCAGTGTAGAATGTCGGTATTGGTAATGAAGCTCCTGTTCGAGCACCACCAATCAAAAGTAAATACTCAGGTTTGTTATCAGTAGTTTGATAATAATTGATAACGTAATTCCTGATCATATTATTGGTTGGATTAGCACCAATATCTGTTCTGTTAACTACTGTGATTTCCATGCCTGTTGCTCTTTTCCATCTAATAAATGGTTCTAAAGTATTAGTTATCTGAGCGCTATCGTGACTAATGATCATCATTGCCGGTTGTTTGAAAGGTAGATTAACTAAATATGAAGAGTCAAAATTCAGAGCGAGTGATTTATAAACAGGATAAAATGCCTCACTAATCTCTTCTGGTATAGTTCTATTCCCAGTCCCGACAATGTTATAATTCAATTCTTCAATGACAGATTTAAAATTACTTTCTTCTTTTACCAGTTCTACTGCAGATGTAAACCCATACATCTCTCTCATAGTAAATTGATTAATTAATCGTACTCGGTCTGAATCAATTACACTATCCCTTTCGATCAAGTCACCATTACTATTATAAGTAGCAATTTGCATGCTATTTATCTCTATATGGGCATCTTCAGCCAATAAAGCTACTGTATGTGAAATTGTCTCTTCATTTATCTCTTCTCTATTTGTACTAATCTGGATATTTACAGAACTCTGTGAAGTTTGTATAATATCTTGATGGATAGCACTAAGAGAAAAGACCAATATTACTGATAATAACATTAATATATGTTTCAACATTTATCCTCCGGAATATCTAATCTATTTAATTAACACTGCTTTTTTTATGTCTTTATGTTTTCCATTAACGGAAAGACGGTAAAAGTAAACACCACTGGCGCGCTGTCCTGCTTCCCATACAATTTGTCCCTGCTTGATATCTTCATCGCTTAATCTAATATGATCAACCAAAGCCCCTTTGATATTAAATATTGTGATTTCAGCAGTTTCCAAATCAGGTTTGGTGATTGAGAAAGATATAACTGTTTGTGGATTAAAGGGATTGGGATAGTTTTGATTTAGTACGATCTTCGGAGATGGAACTTCCAAATCATCGGAATCGATGCTAGTTAATGAAGCATTTCCGGCTATGATCTTAAGGTCGTCTATTATCCAACCCGGATCAACTAACCGGCTATCAGGTGAATCGGAAGTTAACCTAAATCGTAGATAAAATTCTTCTCCGACTAATGGTTCTAAGGAAACATAAACAGGATGCCAGCAATCAAACTTACCTGAATTCTTATAGACAGTAATCCAATCTTCAGGATCTGCATAGAGATCAGGAGATGCTTGTACGTAAACAAAATCATGATCCCATTCAGTATATAAATGCTGCCAGAAAATCAGATAAGGGGTCTGATAATAAGGTGGTATATAAGAAATCAAATTTATTGGAAAATTGGTTGTTATATAAGTATCAGTGTTTGGTGCATAGAAGTTCTTGCCACCATCCCAACTGTCAGTCATTGCTAAACCGGACATTGAATTTTCGCTGATAGTCTGCCACGGACCATCTATAATCCAGAGACAACAACCCGTGTCCCAGTCTTCCATAAAAATCAAGTGTTCTTCACTTAAGTTGATCTCGATATCATGATGCCCCGGTTCCAGATAAATCGTTCCAATATATGGATAAGCGCCGTCGGCAGTGATCAAAATCCTTCTTTCACCTGCATAAGTATCATATATAAAGGAACCATCTTCAACTATTATTTTGTGATCTTCTATATCAGTCAGAATAATTTCTGCATCTACTGGGTTATTTTCCATAAGAACTGTTCCGGTAAAAACAGTTTCTGCTTTTTTGACTAGATCAATGTTGAGGATTCTCCAAGCGGAATTATTAACAGCCACACCTTCAATTATCTGTGTTTCATAACCCTCTTTTCTAATAGTTACTGTATATATACCAGCAAGCAATGGTCGCCAATACCTGCCGTAAAGTTGATCACTCATTCGTGGAGTGAGAAATCTACCATGATGTTGTTCGATGATAACCTCTGCTTGTAATGGCTGGTTTGTTGTTGCATCTCGAATATGACCGGTTAACATAGGACTTTGTGATAAATAACCATTAAGGGCACGATTGAAGAGCCATCTTTGACCTTTTTTTGCTTCTGAAACGATTGACAACATCTGTGCTTCACTTTGTGGTTGGATATTAGATGTACCACATTCTACCAAGAGCTGAATTGTGCCATATTCTTTATAAAACCAGTCATGAGCATTACCTGTTCTTCCTAACGAAGGTAGATTTTCATAGAATAATGAACTCCCATATTTCCTTATCTGGCTAGCTACCCCTTGCCCAATTGATTGTGCTAAGTAATAATCGGGTGATGGACGAACATTATACCAATCATAAGAATAAAAGACCTTTTCAGAGAAATTGCCGGTTCTGGAAGAATGCCAGACTATAGAGTAAACGAAATGTTGTTGGTCAAGCAGGTTTAGTAATGCTTCAATCTCTCCCTCTGACATCGGATATGGGCCTCGATAATAGTCAAATGGTTCATTGCCTCCTGGATGATATAATGTATCTCCATGCACCCAGTTAAAATCAAAATTCCTATTGAGATCTACACCATCAATATCTTGTCCTATACCGGGCACATAATCAAAAATCCCGTTGCCGTTGTTGTCGCGTTTATTCTTACGATATGTAACATCCCAGTCATCCATAACAACCTGTAATCCTTCAGGATTGAGAGTTGGGATAAACCAAAGTTCCAGATCTGATAACCATTGACTATAGGGTGGTGCCATACGATATTGAAGTATCTCTTCAATATGATACATTATGACCTCAATTCCCAAAATCTCTTCTGCATGTACCTGCCCAATTATTAAAATTGCCGGTTTATCTTCGTTTACTTGTACATTTGATGACACTTTAACAGCGTAGATTGGTATATCGTCTTCTTGTGAATAACCTATTTGTTGCACCATGACCGTATCCGGATAGATATCTTGCCAGAGAAAGAGTTTATCGAGGATATCATCATACCGATGGTAAAAATCAGGTATAGGCAGATATTGTGCTCCTAAAGCGCTGCTTAGTATAATGATTAACATTATAAAAAATATTCTATGCAAAACATATCTCCTTTAAAGTTTTTTATTAGAGAGGTAGAGGTTACTCTACCTCTCTTTCTCAATTCTATTTCAATAAGAGCATTTTTCTTACTTGGCTAATGTTATCACTCTCCATTTTGTAGAAATAAACACCACTACCGACAGCTTTGTTACTATTATCAGTCCCTGACCAAACAAGCTGGTAACTACCGCGAGCCAAATACTCGTTGTCAATGAGTGTTTTTACTAATTGTCCCTTTAGGTTATAGATCTTTAATGAGACATAATCGTTACGAGCTAAATCGAAAGAGATATTCGTTTCCGGATTAAAAGGATTAGGATAATTAGCGTAAAGCTGCAGATGATCAGTTGGTTTGATAGTTATTTCATCAGTATTGGAAAAAGTTGCATCTATTTTTTGCGCATATAAACCTTTGATGTCCTCTTTTCCGCTTGATCTAAGGTCTGACCAAACAACGAAACCAAATTGATTATCAAATGGTACGATCTTAGCCATAATCTGTCTCTTCTCAGCATCACAGAGAGTTTCACCATCGACAGCCCATAAAAGATCGCCATTCTGCGCATTTGCTAATTGGATGAATAGATCAGATCCAATCTCGCCATAATTATTCTCCCAGGCAATAAGCAGATTATCACCTATCTTAGCCATATTTGGATTGTCTTGCTCAAACTGATTACTAACGACAAATGGTGAGGGATCTCCCCATTGCGAATTACTGTTTAGATCAAATTTCTGCATTGCCACATCTTGAGCTCCCGGATCTAATCGGGCATCACGCCAACTGAGATAGAAATATCCATCATCATATTCGATACTTATTATTGATTGATCGTTATCATAATCGATAAGAGGAATACCATTCTCTTGCCACTGAACCTGACCATTTTCATTTATCAGCTGACCGTAAATACTGGATGTACCACCTCTGTTATCTTCCCATACTATCAATAGACCTTCAGGAGTTAAGACAGATTTGGATAATCTTCTATTAGAAGGAGCAGTGCAGATCAGGTTTCCATAGTCATCCCAACCGTCAGCTACTGTTCCATCTTCATTCAATCTTTTAACATAAAGATCAGCTCCACCACCTCTAAACCAAACAAAATATCTTTCCGTTACGCTTTCTAAGAAATGATTAACTGGTGATCCAGTCTGATAAGCAATTGTAATGCCTTCATCATCCCATACTCTCTGTCCGTTAACTATACGTTGTGCCTTAATGTTCCGAATAAAGCCCCCTAACTGATCTGTTTCATCCCAAGCAACAATATATCCGCCATTTCCGTCATAGGATATTCTTGGGACATTAGGGTAGGCCTGAGAAAAATTAAAATCTAAAGTCGAAGGTCGTACTCCAAAGTCACCCCATAAAAGGTTACCATTGGCATCAATTGCTTGGACATAAACCAGATCAAACTCTTCCGGTTGTTCAGTCCAAGTTAGCGCTAATCCACCCTCGTGGTAAGGTATAACTCGAAACGAGGTTTGATGAGTTCCAGAATGCCCATCAACAATCGAAATTCCGTTCTCTTCAAAAAGTGCATTACCAGAACTATCGATCTTCTGGACTTTGATCTGATTGCCAAAATTTGCATAACGCGAATCTTCCCAGATAACATAAACATAATCTCCACTGTGTACTGCTACATGTTCTGTAGCATCACCACTTAACCCCCAATACACCGGAATTCCATTATCCTGTAGCACAGCATTCCCTGCCAGATCATAAGCTTGATAGTAGATTCCAATAGATCCTGTCCGCATATCACCCCAAACAACGATGATATTATCACCAATTGGTTTAATCAGAGGCGCAAAAGTTTCTCCGGGAACCTGAGCAACTGGTCGACCATTTTCTTCCCAAGAAATATCGCCATCAACAGTAACATGCTGCATATAAATATCTACTTCAGGATGACCGATTCCTCTGGCATCATCCCAGACAACATAACAACCACCGGTTGCATCCCCTTCAATACGGGGATTTTTTTGGTTATTCTCATCAGTCACTATGACCATAGGTCTCTGACCCCATAAGAAATCGCCGTTAATATCAAGTTTTTGAATAGCTAGATCTGATGATCCTTCAGCCCAATCTTCCCAGACAACAATAAAATTACCATCTGCAGAGGCAGCAACTCGGGGGTTTACTTGCAGATAAAAATCCGGGTTGATACCAATTGCATCACCATTCCATAAAAAATTTCCGGCGATATCAATAGCTTTTACATATATATTCCTGTTCCCATTTATAGCATCTGTATAGGCAAAACCAAAAGCATTTGCTCCAAAGGGAGACATTCTTACACTTTGCTGTTCCTGATTACCGGTTGCTAAAGGATAAGACCACGCTATTTCTCCATCAGATAAAACTCTTAAAACATATATATCTTCAATTCCTGAATCTTGATTAACATAAGCCAGGATTGCTCCACCCTGTCCGTCTTCCCAGAAGGTATGATTTTGCTGGTTACCGGGTCCGGAAGCCAATGCCAGTCCATTCTCCGGCCAGCCTGGATAATTATTACCATCACTATCTATGTGAACTCCATATATATCAATCGTTCCTGAACGTTGATCTTGCCATATAATGTAAGCTCCACCGTCATTATCGGGAACTATGTTTAATGATATCTGTACTCCGTCAGCTAAACATAACGGAACACTCTCATCCCATAGTAGTTCTCCCTGTGGATTAATCTTCTGCGCAAATACTCCACCATTAACCGAATCGAAATGAAAATCTATCCAAGCAATAATCGCATTGCCATCACTGGTTTTGATCACTACAGGGTCTTCTTGCCTATCATCTTTACCGTCAACCATAACTCCCGATGGACCCCAAAGTACTCCAGTTTCGTCTACTGCTTGTGCCCAAAGGTCTCTTCCTCCATATCTGGTGTCTGACCAGACATAGATGACAGTTCCATTGTCCAAAACTGCTGATGCTCTGGACCATTCAATATTTACACCTTGCCTGATAGGAATACCGTTCTCATCCCACATGAATGGTGGTGTTGCTAATATAAAACTTACTGTCAATAATGTTAACATTAATATCAACATTGGTTTCATCTTCATAATCTTATTTCCTCCGTTATCTATTTCTAAACTATTTTCTCTTACCTTAACCAAAATCTTCATTCAACAATAATGAACTTTTCATGTCTGTTATCTATCAGTAATATAGACAGAATGACCCTATAAATCAATTTTTGACCCTCTGTTAGTATCAAAACGAATTGTCTTATATCTTGTTCTTACGAGTCTCTCGAACCGCTAATTATTCCTTGTATTATGTCACTGCAATGTCTATATAACCATTTATTTATCAAATCATTCTTATTTGAAGCAATTAATCTTCCAAATCGATAGTAAAAATTTTTAGTGGTTATATTGCTAAGCCATCAATGTTTAAGCTTGGACTTAGCTTCCTTTATCCCCTTTTTCAAAGCACTCCATGATTCATCAATACCATGCTTTAATTCATTCCAGGAATCTTCTCCAGATTCCTGGATATCAGCTATTTTGCTTTTAATTGTTTCGATACTTTTCTTTACATCTTGTATCTTGGATTCATATTTTGACTTAGCATCTTCACTCACATGTTTAGCTTTTTCTTCTAATTTACTAATCTTATCATTAAACTTATCAATCTGAACCTTCGCCTTCTTTACATAAGCATCTCTCTTACTCATTTTTTCCTCCACATTAATTTTTGTTTAAGCTTCTAACTTATTGCCTATCTTAATAATATATCACATTTTTTCTTTAAGTCAAGATATCTTTAAAGATCATATACACAACGCAGGGTTCAAAGATATCTAGTCTGTATAATATATTAACTATTGTCTTCTAATGTATGTTTATTCCCAGTTTCTAAATAAATGGTAGATATCTGGCTTTTATCAATGTCTCTGATGGCTAAAGTAACGCTTGATCAAGAAGCTTCAACTTTAAAGTTGGTCGACAAAAAAGGACTTGACAGTTGTTTCGCTTATTTGTTTTAATTTTGCAGAAAATGATTCTGATTCAGGGGTGCCTATTTATTGGCTGAGAAAATACCCTCGAACCTGATCCGGGTAATGCTGGCGTAGGAAGTAGAAAAAACCTCAAAACTTACTAGCATTACCCTCCTAAAAAAAGAAATTGGAGGAGTAATGGAAAAAAGAGTATCACTAGGAATTATCGAATCTTATTTTAATAAGCTTAAAATCCATCTGGATAATGATGTAGTAGTTGCCGGTGGAGGACCTTCGGGACTAATCGCTGCCAAGATATTAGCAGAAAAGGGTTACAAAGTAGCTCTCTTTGAGAAGAAATTAGCGCCCGGAGGTGGTATGTGGGGCGGGGCAATGATGTTCAACGAGATCATCATTCAACGTTCTGCTATTCATTTATTGGCAGAGATTGGAGTTTCTCATCATAATTTAACAGATGATTTATGCACCATTGATTCTGTAGAAGCTACATCTGCTCTAATTTATCAAGCTATCAAAGCTGGAGCAACTTTATTCAACTGCATCTCGATTGAAGATGTTATACTTAAAACTGATAGAGTTC
The DNA here is from genome assembly GCA_019429305.1 of Candidatus Cloacimonadota bacterium. Classification (NCBI taxonomy): domain Bacteria; kingdom Pseudomonadati; phylum Candidatus Cloacimonadota; species Candidatus Cloacimonadota bacterium. The sequence continues at coordinate 1,540 of JAHYIR010000009.1, read as the reverse complement.
ATGGTGTCGTGATTAACTGGACACCAGTAAATCTGCAAAATATGCATGTCGATCCTTTAATGATCTCTGCTAAAGTTACTTTAGACAGTACCGGACATCCGTCAGAAGTCGTGCAACATCTGGAAAGGAAGAATGATATTAAACTTAAAACACTCACTGGAAAGATATTGGGAGAACACTCCCTTGATGTTGCAGAAGGTGAGAGTGGAACAGTCAAAAATAGCGGTTGTGTTTACCCCGGTTTATATGTTAGTGGAATGGCTGCCAATAATGTTCATGGTCAGAGCCGCATGGGTCCTATTTTTGGTGGAATGCTCTTGTCAGGTTGTAAAGTAGCAGAACTCATTGATAAAGAACTGCAAGGGCGAAAAAATGTCTGATTTCGGACTTTATATCATTATCTCTGACCCGGTACTTCCCTATGATAAAATAGCAGAAATCTGTGTCGAAGAAGAGATAGAAATGCTCCAGTTAAGAGCAAAGAAACTCTCTGATCAAGAGGTCTTATCTATCGGTAATACCATAAATAGTATCATCCAAGATTCAAAGACAAAGCTAATCATAAATGATAGACCGGATTTAGCAATGTTAATTGGAGCAGATGGTTATCATCTCGGACAGGACGATCTATCACTGCAAGATGGAGAAAAGCTCTATCCTAATGCTAAAATCAGAGGGTTATCAACTCATAATCTACAGCAAGTCAATACAGCGATATTAAATAAACCCGATTATATTGGTTTTGGACCTATCTATGCTACTCCGACAAAAGAAAATCCTGATCCTGTAGTAGGAACAGAAAAGTTAAGAAGTATTATATCTCTCGTTAACATGCCTGTTGTTGCCATAGGCGGCATAGATGAAAGCAATATTGAAAAGGTATTACAGACAGGTGTCAAGAATATCGCTATGGTTCGTTATTTTATGCAATCGCATAATTTAAAAGATAAAATTCAGAGAATAAAAGCAATCTGTGAACAATACTGGAGGTAAAAAATGACTCAAAAACAGTATGCAAAACAAGGCAAGATCACTGATGAAATGCATGAAGCAGCAAGATATGATAATGTCACTCCACAATTCATCAGAGAAGGATTAGAAATGGGATCAATAGTTATCCCGAAGAATATATATCACAAATTCCCGGCTAGAGCAATTGGTAAAGGTTTGAGTACAAAAATAAACGCAAATTTGGGAACTTCTGAAGTTAGATGTAATCTCAAGGAAGAAATCGAAAAACTACATATCGCTTTTAAATATGGCACTGACAGCGTTATGGACCTATCCACGGGAGGTAATCTGGAACATATCCGAAAAACTCTACTCAAAGAATCTCCGATCATGTTTGGTACTGTCCCGATCTACTCCGTTATCTATGAATTACTGTGCCAGGGCAAAGAGATCACCGATATGACCAAAGATTTGCTCTTTCGTGAAATAGAAAAGCAAACTGAAGCAGGAGTAGATTTCATCACTGTTCATTGTGGAGTTACTAAGGAGACTATTCGACATTTAGAGAGATCAGAAAGAGTATTAGGTA
>JAHYIR010000008.1 GCA_019429305.1 Candidatus Cloacimonadota bacterium | reverse complement strand
GAACCGGCAACTTCTTCGATATGACCTCAGTAGAAGAGATACCCGAAGGAGTACCTTATGTAACCGCTCTGCACGGTAATTATCCCAATCCCTTCAATCCTGAGACCAGGATCAGCTTTACATTAGGTAAAGAGAGTGAAGTAAAGATCCTTATCTATAACATCCGTGGTCAGCTTGTTAAGAGTTTATTAGAAACACGGATGCAGGATGGTCAGCATACGGTTCTCTGGGATGGTAAAGATGATCTTGGGAGATTAGTCGGAAGCGGCTTGTATTTCTATACACTACAGACTGATGATTACCGAGCTACCCGTAAAATGATTATGTTGAAGTAAACTGCTACATAATACTTAGGGGTTCTGATTATCAGAACCCCTTTTTTGTTTTATATATGATATATCAATAGGAAGCCTACGAGTCGGCCCTAGCCGACTCGTAAGCTTCCCTATGGTAGACTATTGATTAATCAAGGGAAAATACTTATGTAGTTATTAGAAACGACTATCTTCAGAGTTTAGATTAGTTCAGTGAGTAGATAAGTTGATTCATAGAGGATAGTAGTTTTTAAAAAGCAACTAGTTTCGAAAAGCAAACAGACTGATTTAGAAAAAACAAAAGGGGTTCTGAAAATAGAACCCCTTTAAATCTCAAATCATTTAATTATCTTTTAGAACATATTCGTCATAGAGTAATTCGAATTTAAGCTTATGACCGGTTTCTTCATCGGCAAGTCTTTGGAATAATTTGCTCAACTCTATATCCTCAACTGCAAAACGATTAGCGAGATCACGGTATAACAGGTTAGCTTTATCTTCTCTTTTCATCGCTATTAAAAGAATATTAGGGAAGGAATCAGGTTCGATATCATCATCAGCTATATAATCAACTATTTTTAGATCTTTAACCGGTGAGCTGGTAATAGCTTTCATATCTTTTTGCCTCATCTTTTCTAAGATGAGAATATGGGTTTTCTCCATATTTTCTAACTCTTGGAGCATCGCCTTCTGTGCAGAAAACTTAGCTGAGTTTTGAAGATCATGATAAAAATCAACCGCTTCTCTTTCCCGTTCGACTGCAAAATCAATAATCTTGTGAAATGTCATAATATCCATATAATACTCCTATAAAGAAAAAAAGCTGCTTTAAAATTTCAAAGCAGCTTTAAAACTATCAATTAGTCTTCGATAGGACTAAACATATCTTTGCCGACACCGCAAACAGGACAAACATAGTCTTCAGGCAGATCTTCGAATGGAACATTATCATTCTCTACGGGATCATAGACAAAGCCACATGCATCACAAATATATTTTTGCATAAGTACCTCCACTTTTTATTAATAATTCTCAACGAATACTTGGAAATAATCACGTGAATGTTTGCAGACTGGGCATTCTTCCGGTGCTTCCGGACAATCGACAATATGTCCGCAATTTCTACAAATCCATTGCACTTGAGTTTCTTTTTTGAAAACCTTATCATTTGAGACATTTTGGTGTAGTTTGCGATACCGGGTTTCGTGTTTTTTCTCAACCAATGCCACTAATCTAAAGGTATCAGCAACTTCTTTAAAGCCCTCTTCATCTGCTATCTTAGCAAAGGTAGGGTACAAGTCAGTCCATTCTTCATTCTCTCCCGCAGCAGCATAAGCTAGATTATTCTTTGTTTCAGTAGAAAGTGCTGCTGGATATGAAGCTATAATTTCCACAGGTTCTCCTTCAACACCATTCTTAATTAACTGTTTTAGAAAGAGCTTGGCATGTTCCTTCTCATTTTCTGCTGTTTCCAGAAAGATATCGGCTATTTGTAAATAACCTTGTTTTTTTGCGACAGAAGCATAATAAGTGTATCTCATTCTTGCTTGAGATTCACCAGCGAAAGCTTTCATTAGATTTGAAGCTGTTTTTGATTCTTTAAACGGGATCATTTACTCACTCCTTATAGACGTTACTTTTTCCATAAACTGTGGATATTACAAAATTCACGAACTTCGGTTATATCATCGAACTTAACAGGAAAGAATGCCTGAGGTTTATCACCCGGTTTTAACTCTGCACGATAAACCATATTCTTAGTTAAAACTTCAATGAACTTAATGTGATGTTTTTCTTCCATTGGATGCTCAACAGAACCTACTTTTACTAAAACTCCATTATCGCTTTTTTCAACAACGGGTACATGTTTTTCGAGTCCCTGATCTTCTGTTTTTGCTACTAATTTTGACATATCCTGACCACAGCAGACAAGAGCTGTCTGACCCTCTTGTACTATTTCTACCAGATTATGACAAATTTCACAGTAATATAGTTCTCTTAAAACTGTCATATTAACCTCCAACCTTACTTTCTGTTGCCTAATGCATTGTTGAGATGTATTAGACCCATGCCACTATCTTTGATGTATTGAAATTTGTCGAGAATATTGTTTACACTATCTTCTTCTTCGACCTGTTCATCAACGAACCATTTGAGAAAGCTTACTGTCGAATGCTCTTTCTCTTTCATTGCTAATTCTAAGAGTTTATTAATCGAATCTGTAACGAATTTTTCATGCTCTAAAGCAAGTTCAAACAGCTGTTTAACTGATTTAAAATCGTGTTTAGGTTTCTTGATAGGTTCTAATATAACCCGACCACCTTTCTCATTAACGAAATCAAAGATCTTCATGGCATGTGTGTACTCTTCTTCTGACTGTGCTCTAAACCAATGAGCAATACCATCGAGACCTATCGATTCTGCATAAGCAGACATAGATAGGTATAGATACTGGGCATAAAACTCTTTGTTAATTTGCAGATTCAATTCCTTTTCTAATTTCTCGCTGAACATAATTCCTCCTTTTATTCAACTTTGTATGGTTTTTGTGATAATAAATTGATTAGATTATCAGTTATTAAATCGAGTCTCTCCTGGCTAGGAATGTACTGCTCCTTGATTGAAGGGAGTATATCAAACTTCATTGCTGTTAATGTATCTTCTATAATAGGTACACTCTGTCCTCCCCAGCCATAAGAGCCAAAAGCTAAGGCAGTTCTATTTTTCGGGGCTAATCCCTTTAAATATGTAAGAAATGCAGCAACAGATGGCAGAATACCATTGTTTAGAGTAGAAGACCCGATGCAGATGTATTTAGCATCGATCAGAGAAGTCATGATATCTGAAATATGGTTCAATTGCAGATTAAATATCTCAACCGGTATCTTACTATGTTCAAAGCCCCTGAGGATGGTATAGGAAATCAACTCAGTCGATTTCCACATGGTATCGTAAATGATAACTGCCTTATTTTCTGTCTCATTATTAGACCATTTTCTATATTCTGTGATAATTTTTGGTATATACTCATTCCAAATAAGCCCATGACTAGGTGCAATAATGTCAGGCTCTATACTCTCAACAACAGGTAAGACCTTTTTGACCTGTTCTCCATAAGGAAGAACAATATTAGCATAGTATTTCTTTGCCTCTTCAAAAACTATGTCAAGGGGGTATTCAGTAACAAATCGCTCTGATGATGAAATATGCTGTCCGAATGCATCATTGGAGAAGAGTATTTTATCCTCAATAGAATACGTCACCATATTATCAGGCCAATGAACCATGGGAGTAAGAACAAATTGGAATTCCCTTTCTCCAATTTTGATCTTTTCATTGTTCTGAACAACACGAAAGTTCCAATCACTTTTAAAATGTAATTTTAACCCTTTTTCACCATTTGGTGAAGTAATTACCAAAGCTCCGGGATTTAATTTAATTAGCTTAGGTAATGCTCCTGAATGATCCATTTCAACATGATTTTGGATGAAATAATCGATCTTAGTCGGATCAATAATCTTTGCTATCCTAGCTAATAACTGATCATAGAGGTGGATTTTGACATTATCGATCAGGATATTCTTCTCTCCGGTGATCAAATAGGCATTATAAGATGAACCTCTTTGTGTTAAATAACCATGGAAATTTCTTAAGTCCCAATCAATTCCACCAACCCAGTAAACATTTTTCTTAATCTCAATAGGTAACATTAATTATGATTCTCCTTTAGGCATTCTTCACAGTAAAAAGTTGATCTGCCATTTGATTTAATTCTGGTTACTGGATGACCTTTATGGCAGAACTCTTTTCCATATATCTTTAAAAAATTTTGAAAAGTTCCCTTTTTATCATCAACCCGTCTATAATCTGATATGGTAGTACCGTTATGTTTTATTGCCTCTCGCAATATATTTCTGGTATTTGTTACTAAAAGATCTATCTCTGTTTTATTGAGTGTATTAGTTAACCTATTTGGTTTAATTCTGCTCTCGTGTAGTATTTCATTTACATAAATATTGCCTAAACCTGCAATATAACTCTGATCAAGTAGAAAGTTCTTAACTGCAGTTTTCTTTTTACTTAAAAGCTTTGTAATATGCTCAACATTAAAATCTGCTGAAAAGGGTTCACAACCAAGATTACAAAATAATTGTCCGATCTTGTCACAACTTATAATCCTGATAGTCCCAAAAGTTCTGGTGTCATCGAATAATATTCTAGTATGGTCTTTGAAATATAGAATTGCTCTAGTGTGTTTTGTAATTGGATCTTTCTGGCCATTAAGAATGAGTTTACCTGTCATTCTCAGATGAATAATCACAACATAACCCTTATCAGTTTTAACAATAATATATTTACCGCGCCGGTCTAATTCAACTATTTTACCAAGACATCGGGTAGGTGTTACTTGATCATAAAAAATAGTATCTTGCCTTAACTCTTCAACTTTCCAAATACTTTTTCCAATTATACTACCTCTCAATTCTCTAACAATAGTTTCTACTTCTGGTAATTCAGGCATAACAAACCTCTATTCCTTAATCATTCCTGCTCGTACACAACCAAGCCATCTATAAATAATAAGATAATTCTCTTTATTTGACTGACAAAAAGAAAAAGAGTAGATTGTTGATAGTGGGGAATGAACTTATCTTTGATCCCTTAAAGTGTCTTGCAGCACTTGAAGCATTTCAATATATTCCGGGACAATACCCTGACTATCCCTTTTTCTTAATTTCTCGAGGGCTTCTATCCCCTGATCGTATAGTTCATAGTCGACAGAAGCAATGTAAATGAAGCTAACTAGCTCCTCGGAAAACAATCCGGCCTGTACTGCCCGGTCAAACATTGCATAAGCCGCCTCAACAGAGTCATTTTCTAAATGTATGAAAGCTGCCTGTATGTAGGGGGTTAAACTCTTTGGGTCTTCTCTCAAAGTGTTATCAATTACAGCCATAGCTCGATCATATTCTTCAGCATCTAAGAACATTTGAATTAAAGCAGGAGAAAATCTTTTCTGGTCCCTAACAAATCTCACTGCTTTTTCTAAGTAATGAGCAGCATTGCTCAGATCATCTCTTTGATGATAGTATTCAGATAATCTCATAAATGCAGCCCCATAATTGGTAATAAGTTTTTGCATATTCTCGTCTTTATATATATCTTCCTCAAAAATACTGCGATATGAATAGACGTTTTCTAAATTGTTTTTAAGACGTTCCAAATCAATCTGGTCACGATCTTTTGTTGGTACTAACCTCTTAACCATTCCTTCATTACGGAGGTGGTCATCAAAGATAATATTGTCTGCAATAGTAACAGCGAAGTAAATTGGTCGCTTTCCGTAATTATCCTGAATTATGCGAATAGCAGAAAGATCTTTTATAAAAAACACTCTTTCTCTCTCCATTGCTACCGTAAAACTATCTTCCGGATTTGGACTGTTGATTGAAATCTGTCTACTGCTTTCTAATCTGAAAGGTCTTAAACCATCAATATGTTCATCAGGCATAGTGAATTGAATACCTTCCAGATCTCGCAATTGCCTAATATACCATGGAGTATTAAGCAAGCTTAGATTTGCAACCGACACATCAGGTCTAATCCCTTTCAAGTGGCTTCTCTTATACTCCATTGCTTCAGAAATTGCGCGTTCTGTTGCTTTGTCTGGATAGACATGCCGAGCGGGATAGATATGTTCAAAAGCATAAGGGTCATAAACTGCCTGCGCATACCAGAGTGGAAATGTATCATTGTCACCATGAGTAAATATTATGGCATTTTCTTCCAAACCATTAAGGAAATTCAATCCGTAATCAAGAGCTATAAACTCTCTTGATCTATCGTGTATGAAGTATTGTGATGCGAAGTTAAAAATAGGTAATAGTATTACAAGGACTGATAGAATTGGGAGGAGCTTTTTTCTATTGTAGTTGAAATATCTAATCAATCCTATAGATCCTATTGCCATCCAAACAGCCCAGAGATAGTAGGCAGAGACAAAGAAATAGTCACGGTCTCTAACCTCTGCGTCTGAGAGATTCATCACGAAGATCATGGCTAGAGATGTCATAAGAAAGAAAGCAAGAAGATATATAAAGGAATGCTTGTTTCTCTTATAATGATAATATATGCCTCCAAACCCTAAGGATAAAACTATTAGTTTTGCGAGATTAACAATAAATTGTGGTGGTATACTAAGCCATCTAGAAATTGTTTCTACATGGAAAAATTGCCAGAAGAAATAGCGCAAAAAGTGAAAATCAAGTTGATAGAAAAACGATGCTCTTCTTTCTACAAATGAGGTTACGCCGTATTGTCTTCTGAGCACATAATCAGAAAAAAGCTCCAGATTGTGAGGATATCCTTCGTTAATGAAGGGTCTTAACTCTGATCTGACGAAAAGGTATATGTGAGGACTAAGTGCAATTATTGTAAAAATGATTCCCCATATCCAGACCTTGATAGGTATTCGATCTTTCAAATAGAAATATGAGATAAAACCAAAGAATAATGCTGTTACAATTTTTGCCATATCTGGAACATGTAGTTTATCTGCAATTGGTATAAAAACAAAATAAAGAATAAGTCCAATAATTAGAAAAACGGTAAAACGAATCCAAAACTTACTTGTTTTGATTGTATGCATCAAGATCGGATATATTACGATAAAAAATACTGCTGGCAAAATCTGCAAAGAAGTTTGATGTATGCTGAATCCAATAAAGAAAGCATAGACTATAAGAAGCAGATAGTTCTGATGTGAGTAATCTTTAGTTTTCTGTACCCAGACAAGAGTTAACCAGATTACGAAGTTAATAATGAGATCACGACCCGGATATACTGATGCCTCAACAGCATTATTCCAGAAAGTATAAGAAAAAGCAGTATAAAATGCAGCGATCAGACCAGCAATAATAATCAGATATTTGTTATCATCAATCATTGAAACAAGTTTAACAGTAAAGAGATAAACAAACATTACTGCTAAAGCAGCCATGATACCGGAAAGGGAGTTTACTATCAGAGCGTGATGAACATTTAGTCCGATGATCGTGAAGAATCTACCTAAAATTATGTAGAAAGGGTTTCCCGGGGGATGTGGTATTCCTAAAATACTGCTACAAGTAATATACTCACCTACATCCCAAAAAGTTACTGAGCGATTTTGGGTAATCCAATAAACTATAAGGCAGCCAACAAAAATAGCAAAAGCTATCAGAGCATTGGTTTTGAGATTAACAATATTCCGTGGTCGCATATGCCAGTCGTCATTAAAATCATATTTTGGTTGTATGCTAATCGGAGTTTTAACACCCTTTTTTTTCATTATCGGTTTACTCGGCTTCATCCTATCCTCTTACTACTATTTTTTGAAATTGCCACTTATGAATAAAGAGCCCCATCAAAGCTAATGTTTGATTAAAGACAAATTTACTTGGGAGATATAAACTGTCAATATTGGTGTAAATTGGGAGTTTGTAGTTGTTTTGACAAGTACTGGTTGTGGATTTATTAGAAGAAAATTATTGGGTTGCCTTAGATGATTTATCACTTGAATTATCTTAAGAGAGATCTAATCTTAGTACCTTGATTTTATAAAATTATTCATACAAAGAACTTGATAGCAATACTAATAGTAATTTCTGGTGAGAAAACTAAGCCTTTTTTTAGCTCGAAGCAGCTTTCTCTGGCTGTTCAGTTACATTATATATGAATTCCGGTTCCTTGTTATCTGAAATAACTTCCGGTGTTATAATACATTTTTTTATATTAACCTGTTCAGGCAGGTTATACATAATATTCAACATGGTCTTTTCCATAATAGACCTTAAGCCCCTCGCTCCGGTTTTTTGGTGTAGTGCTACGGAAGCTATATTGAGAAGAGATTCAGTAGTAAACTCCAGTTCTACCCCTTCCATTTCAAAAAGCTTCTGGTATTGCTTACAGATAGCATTCTTTGGCTGAGTAAGGATTTGGACAAGGGCCTCTTCACTTAACTCAGAAAGAGCAGTTGTTACTGGTAATCTACCAACTAATTCAGGGATCAGACCATATTTTAGTAGATCGTCAGGAATGACTTTGAAGTAAATATCGCTGGTAGTATCAGCATTCTTTCCTAAATCGGCATCAAAACCGACATTCTTTTGATTGATTCGTTGTTTGATAATCTTATCTAATCCACAGAAAGCACCACCGACGATAAAAAGTATTTTTCCTGTATCAATCTCTATAAAATCCTGATGAGGATGTTTTCTTCCACCTTTAGGCGGCACATTTACTTTTGCCCCTTCCAGGATCTTCAATAATGCCTGTTGAACACCTTCTCCAGAAACATCCCGAGTAATCGAAGGGGTTTCTGATTTGCGAGAGATCTTATCAATTTCATCTACATAAATGATACCTCTTTCTGCTTTGGCTACATCATAATCAGCGTTTTGTAACAGGCGAACCAAGATATTCTCTACATCTTCACCGACGTAACCGGCTTCTGTTAAAGTAGTAGCATCAGCTATAGCAAATGGCACTTTAAGAAAACGGGCTAGTGTTTGAGCTATAAGTGTTTTACCTGAACCGGTTGGACCGATCATTAGAATATTGCTCTTTTCTATTTCAATATCATCGTTCTTCTTCTGTTTGAATATTCTCTTGTAGTGATTATATACAGAAACTGCTATAATCTGCTTTGCTGAATCCTGATCTATTACGTATTGGTCAAGATACTCTTTAATCTCACGTGGTTTGGGGAGAACAAAGTTATCGAGCTGGTGTTCTTTATGGTCTGCTTCAATGATTGTGTGACACATCTTAATGCATTCATCACAGATATTTCCGGCAAGACCCTTTATCATATGTTTCGTTTCAGTCTCACTCTTACCACAGAAAGAGCAATGTAGCTTACTGTATTTATCTACGAATCTATCCATTATCCTTACCTTTCTATTTTCTATTAACTAAAATGTCATCGATGATCCCATATTTTTGAGCTTCTTCGACATTCATGAAATAATTACGGTCTGTGTCTTTTACTATCTTATCCAAACTTTGACCCGTATGTTTAGATAAAATTCTATTCAATCGATCTTTTAAATAGAGGATCTCTTTTGCATGTATATCTATATCGGTTGCTTGTCCCTGCACTCCACCCATTGGTTGATGGATCATAATCCTACTATTTGGAAGTCCAAATCTCTTGTTCGGTTCTCCGGCAGCTAATAACAGAGCCCCCATAGATGCAGCTTGCCCAATACAGATGGTGCTTATTGACGGTTTTATATACTGCATAGTATCATAGATAGCTAAACCGGCTGTAACAGTTCCTCCCGGAGAATTTATATACATATATATGTCTTTATTGGGATCCTCTCCTTCCAAATGGAGCAATTGTGCTATAACGAGATTTGCTACATTATCATCAATAACAGAACCTACAAAGATTATTCTATCTTTTAACAGCCTCGAATATATATCGTAAGCTCGTTCTGTTCTCCCGCTCTGTTCTACTACAATTGGGACATAGGGCATATATTACTCCTTTTCTTCACTCTTCTCGATTTGCTCTTTAACTTCATGTTTTCTTGCTTCTTTTTCCAAGGATTCCTTGTCTTTAGGAATTAAGGTGTTATTCTCTATCAAGTAATCAAAGAGTTTTTTCTCTTTTATCCTATTAACGAATTCCTCTTGTTTTGTTACATCAGCGTTCTTTTCTAAGTATTCATCTACTTGTAGATTCAATTCGTCTGCAAATTCTTTTATCATTGCTTGTTCATCTACTTCAGTGATTTCCAGAGGTAACTTTTTCAAAAGATAATTGACTATGTAATAACCTTTGATATCAAAATAAGCGGTCTTTGTGTAATAACCTGCTATTTCTTCAGGACTTTTATTTAATAGTCTAGCATATGGTTCCGCAAGTTTTTGTGAATAGGACATTACTGATGTCGGGGGGATATCAAAGGGATTGTGCTCGATCAATTTGATAAGCAATCCTTTTTGTTTTTCTCTGAGATTAGTGCTCTCTACCTGATTTTGTATACTATTTATAATGTCATTCCGCATTGCTTCTAAAGATTCAAAGTCAGCATTCTTGGCAAAGTCATCATTAATTTCAGGAAGAATTAACTTCTTGATTTCTTTGATAGTGATCCGTACTCTAAACTCTTTGTCATCATCTTTTAATATTGTATCAATAACATCATTTACTTTAGAACCGGTTAGTGTTTTATTGAAATCTTCACCGTAATTATTTTCATTCAATTTGATCTCATTTATATCTAATAAAAGATGCTCATTTTCCAAACCTTCCTCAAGGTTCTCAATACTTATTATTAATCTGTCTCCTGCTTCAGCTGGACCCTCGACGGATTCCTCTTTAGCCATATTCTTTCGGATATTTTCTATAGTACTATCTACCATTTCTTGAGAATAGTCGGTATGAAGGTAAGGTACTTCTAAACCGGTATACTTGGTTATTTCTACAGCTGGTTCAACCTCATACTGAAATATCATTATCAGGTCTTTCCCTTTTTCCCAATCAATATTTTTAGGGATACCTTCATACAAAGGTTCAATATTCTTTTCTTTTAAAGCAGTCTCGTAGTATTCAAATACTTTATCCTTTAAATATGCCTCTCGTGCTTGCTCAAAAAACAGATTATCTACCATAGAAATTGGGGCTTTCCCTTTCCGGAAACCTGGAACTACTACATAGTTCTTAAATTTCTGTAAAACTGCATGATAATCATTCTTTGCATCTTCTGCCGGGATTGTTATGGTCATTTCTTTAACACATTGATCTAAATCTTTGATCTCTACATTCACTAAAAAACTCCTGATTTTCTTATGTAGGTTAAAATGGTGCGAAAGGGGGGACTCGAACCCCCATAGGATTGCTCCCACTGGAACCTAAATCCAGCGTGTCTGCCAATTTCACCACTTTCGCTATTACAATCTGTATTTTCTAACTGTTATTCTAATCTGTTTAGTATCTCTAAATACTCTTTTTGTATATCTGGTAGATTAAGTCTGGATGCAGCAAGAATAACAAATTGTACTGCTTCTATTGATTGATTGTCTATTGCATAAAGCTTTTGCCCATATTCTAACATATCTTCAAAATTCTGTTCATAATTGAAAGTATAAAGTAATAGTAACAACACTTCTTTATTTTCCGGTTCAAATTCTATAACTTTTTTGAAGTAAAAAACCGTTTTATCATGTTTTTGTAGATCAAAAGCTATATATCCTGCATTAATAGCTGCATCGATAAAGTCGTTATCTAATTCATAAGCTCTTTCGAAAGCAGCTAAAGCTTCATTTTGTTTGTTTTCCATATTGGTATAAACTATCCCCATCATATAATAACTGTCGGCATCATTTGGATCAATATCAACTACCTCTTCATACCATCTAATTGTTTCTGGATAATCTTGTTTGTTAAAGTAATAAGCAGCTAAGTTTTTTCTTGAAGTCGTATCATTAGGATCAATCTGGGCAATGGTTTTGAAATAATCAGCAGCTCTGTCCATATCTCCCTGGAACTGATAAATGGATGCTATCATGATATATGTATTAGTACTATCCGGTGTTAATTGCGATAGGTTATAGAATATCTTCAAAGCTTCCTGATCTTGCTGTTGACTGTGTCTTTCCTGTCCTAAGTTAAACAAACGTGCCCATGCTGCTCTTCTCTTCAATTGTGCATCATCAATAATATCATCAAATTGAGGGAAATCACCAACTTTGCTTATCTCTTCATGAGCATTTATAGCACGATTGTAATAGTTGTAAGATTCGTTGTAATGGCTTACTGCTTGACCCGGTCTGTTTTCTGCATAATAAAAGTAAATATCTCCTATGTTCTTCAATGCTTCAATATATTGAGGATTTTCCTCAACTACTTCCAGATATCTCTCTAAAGCCAAATCATACTCTTGTAAATTCATGTAAGTATTACCAGAACGCATATTAACTCTTGCGGGACCAGCCAATCTTTGACTATCTGGTAAAGCTCTTCCAGAACTACATCCTAAAAAAACTACTATACCGAGTAATAAAATAAGCAAGCCGATGTATAATTGATTGCGTATCATTATTAACCTCCCTTGGTCACTTTATATTTAAGTATTAAATACTTTTTTAAACAGCTATTCAGTCAAGAAATTTATATATTAGACTCTTTAACAACACTATTAGTTAAGAAACAGGGCATTGATTGATAAATCTTTAATCCTTTGAGCTAGTTTTTTAACAAATTTTAGCTTAGTTAGATATCTATAAGGACAGTCTGGTTTTACCTAAGCCCCAAGCGAAAAAGTTCTTGCTCAACGATACTCAATTTCTAATCCAAGAAGTAAGTTTTATACAAAAAATATAAAAAATGGCTTGACAATTTTCTCTGCCTAATTATATTATCACACTTATAAAGATGTAGAGATTTTTTGAGGTTCTTTACCTCGCTAATCTTCTAAAGAATAAATGGTGAAAAACTATTATAAGGAGGTTTTGGAAGAGAATTGATGGATTATTTTCTATATTTAATGAGTATTAAAACCTAAATATCGCTAATCAAACCCACAGATGTGGAAAATCAGAGGTAAAGAGGTCATTTCTCAAGAAAAAATAACTCGCAGCTAAAAAATAATTTTGATAATCTTAGTAGTGAGTTAAATTTTAAAGCATGTTTATTAGTTTTCAAAGGAGGAAATTATGAAATCGTTGTTTAAAGTATCTTTATTACTAAGTTTAGTATTGCTTTTTGTAGTAGGTTGCCAAAACACACCTAATCTTACTGAACCACAATCTTTCGGTGGTGGTTTCCCTTATTCGGTCAATAGCTATGGTGAATCAACTTACTATCCTATTTATGCTGGACAGCACATTTTAGTGGGTCAATTAGAGATCTCTAATGATGCTGATTATCTTTATGTTTCATTTCACATGGACCATCCTTGGGTAATGATGTTATCTCACATCCATATAGCCGCAGACATTAATGGTATCCCAAAAACACCAAAGGGAAATCCAATCCCTGGTCAATTTGCTTATCATGATTATCATGACTATGAGGCATATTTTATGTTACCTATAGAACTGGCACCTTATGATTTCGAAGTTGGTCAGCAGATAGTTGTTGCAGCACATTTAGAAGTTATTATTGAGATTGATGGTGGTGGTGGTTCAGGTGTAATAATTGAAGGACCTTATGGTGCATTTAATGTTTATGACTACAAACAGGGTTTACGTTATGACTATACTCCTGTAATTGCACGTCGCTCAAATCCGGATGTTACTTTACAATTCAACACAGGCGTATCAGATGGAGCATATGAATATTTCTACAGTCTTGGATTCCAAACACCTGAAGATCATCCTTTATATGATGGACCGGATGCATGGCTAATAGTTGAATTCGAATATCCAATGCTTAACAAACCAGGTAATGATCTGAGAATCATTGAAGATACTTGGGGACTCCCATATCCAGATGAAGTAATCAAAGTATGGGTAAGCCAGGATGCTATTACATGGCATTATCTTGGTGAAGCTGATAATCAGACACCATTTATGGGAATTCATACTATATATGAATTTGATCTACCAGCTGAATTACCATGGGCAAAATTTGTAAAAGTTCAGGATATATCAAATCGTGAAGATTTTGCTCATCTTTATCCCGGCCAAGGAAATACTCTGGATGGTTATGATGTAAATGCAATATTGGCTATTCATGACTACGAAGAATTTGATGAACCCGAATATGATGGAGAAGAAACTGCTTGGGGTGGAAATGTACAATTCAATCCGGGTGCTGGTTCAGGGCAATGGTGGAGATTAGCTGAGTACATCATCCAAGGCGAAGATAACGGAGATATTTAAAATATCTCTAGCAATTAATTAATGATGATAACGTCACTAAGTTACTAATTGCCTAAACTCACAATTAGAAACTGAAGTGTAATTAAGCCGTCATACTTAAGTATGACGGCTTTTTTTAGTTACAGATTATAGAGGGATACTTCATAATTGGTTTATATAACTTAGTATTTCAATAGTTCTTCTGATAAAGTATGTTAATTACTCGACAGTTAATGTCATGAGAGCAATAAAATCCATTCAATAAAAAAAATACTCCATTGTTGAGATTATTCAAGTACTGAGATTGAGAAACAAAAAGACCCCATATCACTGGGGTCTTTTTGTTATGTTAGGTTAGATCGTTTTGTTTACTTAAGCAAAACGATCTTTTTGATTGCCTGATAGTCAGCTGTTTTGAGACGGTAGAAGTAAATCCCACTGCTGATCTTTTTCCTCTGCTCATCTTCTCCTTGCCAATGAATAGTGTGTTTACCTTTATCTAAGCTATCATTGATCAAGGTAATCACTTTTTTCCCAGCAATATTGTAAATTTCCAGTGTTACTTGGCTATGTTCTTTTAGAGTAAAGGAAAATGTTGAGCTGGGGTTAAATGGATTCGGATAAGCATTTAAAAGCTCAGTAACGAAGATGGGAGATAGATCGTCATCAACAGATGATGTATCAATTGTATATACTGCTGTTACAATTTCACTATTTTGCCAACCCTGAAGAGTAGCAATAGCTTTGATAGTGGTTGTTTCTTCTATAAAGATTGGTTCTTCATACAGAGTAGAATTAGTATCAGGATCATTACCATCAAGAGTATAATAGATAATGGCATTGTCAGTATTACAAATGATAGAAACATCAATCGGTTCTTCATAAATACCTGGTTCAGGGTCAAATTCCGGATTAGCTACAAAATCCTCGACAATTACGGAAACAGTATTAGTTGCTAGAGATTCACCCTCTTGATATAAAGCAGTAACATAGTATTGATAATTTCCGGGAGCAAGACCAGTATCGTAATAGCTGTTTTCTATAACAGGTGTTTCATTAATAATATTGAACTGACCATTATTAAACGCACGATAGATATTATATCCGAGCAGGTCTTGACTTCTGTTATCTCTGTTTCGATTGATATTATTGCGCAATCTTGAATTTGATATTTTACTTCTATTATCTGGAAGCAAAGGTTCATCCCAATTAAGCATTACATTAGCTGCTGTGGTTTCTGCTGTAAGATTATGTGGTGGATTTAGTATAATGAGATGTGTTATGGCAGTTTCACTAGGTATCCATCCATCGGCAATTCCTTTTGCCTTAATTGTTATTGAGACATCAATCATAAAAGGATCAGTATAAATTGAACTACTTGCACTCGGTTCTGTACCATCGAGAGTATAGTAGATGTTCCATGTATCATAAGGCAAAGAGATGCTAATTTCTTGTGATTCCAGATAAACTCCTTCTTCAGGGTATATAAGAGGAGTTGGTATTGTTTGTGTTATAAAATACTCGGCAATACCTGTTTCACTTTCCAAGAGATCTTCTCTGAATCCTTTTGCTTTGATAACAATCTCGGTACCTAAAGGAAGAGCTATAGGTAGATCGTAGAGAGTCGAGTTTTCATTTGGTTCGGTACCGTCTAATGTATAATAGATCAAAGTATCCTCAGTCTCTGTAGTAATTTCGATACTTTGAGCAGTATTATAATAACCGGCAGGGGGAATGAATTCCGGAGTTGAAACTCTATTAGCAAGTTCAATTGAAACTATATTGGATGGTGCAGATTCCCCTTCAGGATAGAGGGCTGTTACATAGTAATAGTAATTAACAAGTGGTTCAACATTAGCGTCATAATACTCTGTTACTTGAACTAAGTCACCATTGATCTGAACCCCGTTCCGATAAACATTATATCCTAAAGGATCTCGTTCGTCTCGAGTATAATTGAACCTATTTTCAGTCCTCTGTCTGGTACTACTGCTTTCCCGAATATCGTTGTTTCTCGATAAAGAAATTTGCTGTTCTCTATTATCGGGAGTTGGTGGAGGATCCCACTGTAGAAAGATCTGCGAACTAATAAATTGAGCAGTCAAGTTTTCTGGTCTGGTGATTTCGGTATCTCCAGTACTTGTTACAAATACCATCTGAGCATGAGGTTTGTTAGATGAAGCAGTAGTAGTAGTACTATTGGTTTGATCTGACGTATCAGCTCTAACAAAACGATAGCCGTTAGGAACATTAGTCACTCTCAATTGTCCGGAACTATTCCATGACGGTACTTGAGCAAAGGCAGTATCAACCAGGATATTATCTATTCCGTTCCACTGGAATGGAGTAGTTAGAGTCAACATATCCCAACCGCCTGCAACAGGATCATAGTTTTGAGGTGAATAAACTGTAGTAAATGGACCATTATCGTGACTAGCAGCATTAGTTGCAGTAGTATGTTTCATACGTATGATAAAATTAGGTAATGGATAAATCGGAGGTGATGTAACATAAAATCCAAATTCCATGATGGCACCGGGTCCGTTTATGCCAGCAGCATTAAGTTCTGCAGCAGTATAAACCATTTGTCCACGTAAACTTCGATACCAGATATTTATTGGAGCTCCATCAGTATTAGAATTAACAGCAGTTCCAGAGCCAAGTTGAACGGTAACCAATCCTCCTACATTTGTATAGGCCTGACCTGAGAACTGATAGCTACCAGTTTGCATAGAGTAACTAAATATGATCTCAGTACCTATAGTAATATTATCATCAATAGTTATATTTAATGCTGGATACATAACTTCACCCGGTTTGACTGAATTAAAGTTATTATCGGATATGCTATTAATAGTTACTAATGGATGATCACTTGTAATATTGGTCGTTACCGAAGGTGATTCCGAACCTCCTATATTTTTAATAGGTAGATAGAGGATAAGAGTTTCTCCCGGGTCTATCAAACCATTATTATTTCCTTCTGGATGGGGATCATATATTATCGGTTGGAGAGGTGTAAGATCAGGTGCATTAATATCAAGATTAAAAGTATGTGTCCAATTCATATCTCCGTCTGCACTGAGATATAGAATAAAAACTACTCGATGCATATGAGGGATATTATCAGCAATTTCTATAGTGAACGCATTATTTACTGTTGAGCTCTCTTCTTCTACTATAGTGCCAAAAGTAGCCTGATTATCCAGGATAGTAATAAATGGATCATTGGTAGTCAATTGTGCAGAAACATTTCCTGCTTCCTCCCCTCCAAGATTTACCAGAGTTATATTGATACCAACAGTTTCACCGTATTCAGGAATGTTGTTATTGTCATCAGTGATGCTAAAAGTTTCAATAGCTACGAAAGCGTTTTCGTAATCAACAGATCCGGTAGTAAAGTAGAGGGCAG
This sequence comes from Candidatus Cloacimonadota bacterium, assembly GCA_019429305.1. NCBI lineage: Bacteria > Pseudomonadati > Candidatus Cloacimonadota > Candidatus Cloacimonadota bacterium. The sequence continues at coordinate 63,608 of JAHYIR010000008.1, read as the reverse complement.
TTTCATTACCAAGTGGTCTGGCAGCTGTAGGATATTGATTATTAAAAGAATACTCTAATCCAACAGTACAAGAATGATCAGCAATTCCTATTGTTGAGTAATTACCCCAGTTACCGTAAGGATATCCTGTACCGTTATTAACGTTATTGAAAACCTTGTACTGAATCTTAATCGGACCGTCGCCAGTTAGAGTATAATAATACATAGGATCGTAGAGTATAATCTGGAAAGTTTCCTGAGCGTTACCTACGATATTTTGAGCATTTTGCCACTGGATGATAAATATGCTCTGAGCATTATCATAATATGTATAAACACCACCTGAGGCAGTTGATACAGCTAAATTATCCCAGAAAGCAGCAATAATGGAACTTGGTCCCAAAGGACCAGGAAGTCGCCAATTTCTAAAGGTTGCTTGTTCGGTTATGCCAAAAGCTACCCAACCGTTGGCACAGATACTGATTTGATCATAGTCAACACCATAAAAACGGAAAGTAAAAGGTAAGTTCATATTCATCACATTCTGATTGTTATTATGATCAGAAGTTAAATTTGTATTTGTACCACTGCCGCCCAGTGGTGGATAGATCTCGATCCATTCATAGACAGGAGCATCAAGATAATCGGTATCACCATAATCGTAACACCAGTACCCGTAACTATCAGGTCCAAGCGGATCATCAATTGTAACTACACCAACAGTAAGACTGATTATTCTTGTTTGTGTAAAACCCTGATTATTAAATAGAGCGAGTTCCATATCAAAACTTGAACCGGGTGTTACATAAGATGCAGCAGATACATAGAAGTGGTCTCCAGTGCTTGTAACAGTCTGATCAGGAGCGATATCTCCAAAGAAAGCAGTAGAATCAATAATAGCAAATCCTTGACCACCACCTCTTAAAATTCCTTGTACACCGGTCAGATTAGATAGACCGGCATTTTTTAAATGGACCAATAACTGGACTTGTTCACCGGGATCAAGAATACCATTACCGCCATCGTTAACAACTATTGACTGAGGGACAAGGTTTCCATTGAGTATAGTAAAATAGAATCTACTAGTCCATTGATTGGCTAAATTATCTGAAGTAGTTAATAAAAAGATAGCTTTATGATTTGATGGTGTGTCTGGCGAAATAACAATAGTGTAATCAGTAGTTGATTCAACAATAGCACCGGGAGCAACATTTCCAAATAAAGATGTTGTTGATGTAATGTTAACATAATCACTCTCAGTCGAGATAATACCAGTTACACCATTAAAGGACTGACTACTGTGATTCTTGACCATAAGAGCGAAGTTCACAGTAGTGCCTGCAACTACATCATCGTTAACAACAGTGTCATTAAAAGTAACTCCAGGATTTCCAGCGATACTTATCTCACTTAAGTAAGGAATATAGTTCGGTTTAGTAACGGTTAAGTTAATAGTTCCATCTGATTCTGGGTCAAAAAAGAGGGTTATGTTTCCTGAGGTATCAGTATAACCGGTAGCAAAGATGACATCATCTCCCTGACGAATAGTAACCCAAGCATCTGATACCGGTTGTCCAAAGCTATCGCTAACTGAGACAACAACGCTATTTGATCCTAAAGGAATAGTATTGTTATAATCTACTGTTAGTGGTTTCGGTTGTTCAACCCAGATATCCATGGAAGGGTCTCCAATAAGATTTGCCCATTGTGAAAAGAGAGGTGGTTGGGAAGGATGACTATTACCATAGACCTGCCAAAGATAGAGTTGTCCCCGAGCTAATGCCTCTCCCATAGTTCTCATGTCTTCAACAAAGATACCATAAAAGATCCCACCACCAAGGCAGTTGTTAAATGCAGTTTTAGTAGCTGATGTAGTCATCCCAATAGCAGTAACGCCACCTTTAGCTCCTGTTGGTGTACCCATTCTTACCATGTAATCGGTTTTACTGCCACTAGTTGTATAGCTCAAAGTACTACAGGTTAAAAAGGCACAATTTGGTAACATTAAACCATTATATAGAGAAGCATCGTTGGGTGACCATGAAGACATACCAATGTAACCGCGATAATTAAAAATTGATACTCCTTGATTAACTCCCGCATTCATTTGACTGGCAAACGGAGAATTATAAACCTCAATAAAACTGTAATCACTATTATGTCTGAGCATTATTTCTTTAAGGTATTTGTTGGTTATGATTGTAGAAACTCCTGATGAACCGGGGTCTCCAACAAGTAAGTTCCTTTCATACCAATCAGTATTATCTAAATATGGTGTTCGTTCATAGTTACTGATCTTATTCCATATTGTTGCTAACTGAGTTGAATTGTCAATAGCGATACGACCGATAAAAAGATCAGCTAAATCATCATTCCCCTCTAAGAGAGTATAGGGATGATCTCCCCATCCTGAATTGACATTCCATGCAGGGACATTGATTGAACCGCTAGCTGCACCGATCAAGACGACATATTCAGGTGGATTTTCCCATGTATTATAAGCATTCTGGATATAATTCTTAATAGCAGTATTGCTTGAATACATAGCTGTACTAATAGCAGTAACTTCGAAACCTTTATTTCTTTTCCAGTTTACAAATTCGTTAACAAGATTTACTATAGTAGTATTATGATTATGAACAACGATCATACTTCTTGCTTGATATTCCCTGTCGGGATCTCTGAATTGGTGATAATTCAAGATACTACCTTGATACATTTTTTCAAAACTGTGTGAAAAGAGTCTCGGTGAACGAGTAATTTCATTTTCGCCCGTTAAATCAGGATTATAATTAACTCTTAATGAGATTCTGTTTCTGACAGTCAACTCCCTTAAAGCCGGATTATAGGAAAATGGGTAGAGAGTAACAGAAACTAATCTCATATCTCGCATAATAGCCGGTGTAGTCACTTGTGCTTCATGAAGTGGATAATCTATATCTTTTACATAAAAAGAGTGATCAATTAAAAATCCCTCCTCTTCAGAAATATCAAAATCAAAACCCTGAGAAGGGAAAAGTAAGACATCTGAGAGGATGTTACTATCTGTAATACGTGGAGACTCTAATTCAACAGTGCCTGTTTCTGGAATAGCCAGAATAACGGAAAATGTTAGTACTTCCGGTAATCCCTCTTCCATTAAAAAACCACTTTCAGGATGATAAAGCCGTTTATAAACAGTTCCATCAACTTCTGTATCGATGAACTCATAATCTTTAAGAGTAAATTCAATTTCTGTGTAATTTCTGCCTAATGATGTAATTTGGAACATCTCATTCGCAGCAACAAGATTAGAATTGAATAAAAAAGACATGAATAATAAGGCAATTAATAACAACACCGCAGTTTTTTGATTCATTTTCATATGATTTACCTCTAATTAAAATGGGAATTCTTAACAAATATTAAAGCAAATCTAATGCCATTGGAAAGTTACTGTGGAGTTTTATTGTCAACTTGATCTATAATATGTAGGAATGATACCTAATCGGTATTTAAATATCAACTATAAGATAGCGGGAAGATATTAGATACCTTTCTTTCTTGGTAGAAGGTAGCTCAGCGACTATATGCTCATATCTTTCTAATTGTTCTTTATCCTTAATAGAGCCGGTTTTGTAATCAATGATAAGCATACTTTTAGTTTCTTCATCGATCATCAACCTATCCAAACGATATTCCTGATTATATTCATCGAAAACAGTATACTCTGTGAATATCTTTGTCCATCTTTTTGAAAAGATATCATTATTGTTGGCTATAAAACCATTGATTTTCTCAATCAGTGCGAGTATTTTTTCTTTAGGGATCAGATTGCCATATTTTATCATCACTCTTTTATGGGCATAATCGAGCTCGTTTTCTTCCCCATTTCTAACAAATGAGAGATAATAGTGTACTAAATCACCATAGATGATATGTTTATCTTCCAGATACAGAGTTTTAAGATTGAGAGAAAGATTATCTTGGCTATCCGGTTTTCGCAATAAATTTTCTCTTTGCATTTTGATCAATTCACTGCTATTTCCGATTGGAAACTTTGCTTTAGTTACTTCGTGTTCTGAGGCAACGATAGAACCAATTTCTTGTTTAACATATCTCTCACATTTACTTTTTTCTTCAAGATCATCAACATTATGGTCATGCAAATAATCTATTATTGCCTTAAAATAGAGCTTCTTAATGTTTATATTCTCGTTTTCAGTTTCAGTTTTAGAGGGTTTGATGGCTTGAGAAATTCCTTCCTTATCTGTGTAAACGAGATATAATACGATATTGGATTTTGCTCTGGTCAGGGCGACATAGATGTTGTTAAGTTCTTCCAATGTATCTTTCTTTTCTTGGATGATTTGCAGTGAGTACTTCATTTTTTTCAATACTTTGGAATAATTGTAAGTAATCCTATAATCTTCCAATTCTGTAAAAGAACCGTTAAACTGATAGAGAAAATTAATATAACCCACGTCCTGTCCGCTTCGTTTGGAGATATCGTAAAAAAAGAAGACATTTTCGAATTCTAATCCTTTGGCTTTGTGGACTGTCATCAACTGAATTGAATTGATCTGATCTATATTGGCTTGCTGGAACTCTTCGTTTTTCTCATTATCAACTAAATATTGCAGTAAACCGTTAAGATTTTTCGTATATTCTAATCTGTTGTGGCTCATAAATTGACTGACTACCTCTAAGAAGAGGTGCAAATTTTTAACGTTATGCTCTTGTGGGAATATACCAATGACATTAAAGTCCTTAATGATCCGAGATATCAGAGTAATAATGTCGCAACTCAGAGATTCTTCTATAAGTCTAACAGTTTTTGATATAAAAGGATGTGAAGAAAAGTTGTCTTTTAAAAGCTTAATAAAGATCCTATTATCCTTCTCAGCTTTTTTCCACAGGTGTATGACATCTTTAAGATCGTGGGTTGGGAGAAGACAAAAATCTGAACGAAGGAATCTCAGAAAATGTAAAATATCCTTTTCAGCAATATATCTCAAAAGATGTATGATCGGTTTAATAGATTGATGATGCAAGAAGGAGAAAGAAGATTCTAAGAAATAGTCAATACCATTATCTTCCAACACTCCGGCAATCTCATTCAACTGAGTATTATCTCGAGCCAAAATAACACTTGAGGTAGGGTCTATTTTGTCCTCATCTAAGAGAGGTTTAAGACAATTTTCTACAAAGTTCTCATAGGGATTAAGTTGTTCAAGATCTTCGAAGATGCCACCGGTTGCTTTATTCTGAAAGTTGAAGCTGAGTAATCCTTCTCTGACCTTTGAATTAGCTTTGATCTCATTGTAATCCCAAAAAAGATTTTCTTCCCTTAAGTCATTTGAGATCTTGTCGAAAATCTTATTGATAAAGCCAGTGACAAACTTAGAACTGCGATAGGTTACATTCAATGATGAAGAGTCGTTTGATTGAAGGATTGCCGGCATATTGAGGAGCAATTCCCTTTCTCCGTCACGCCAGCCGTAGATTGACTGCTTTTCATCTCCGACAACAATAACTCCCCCATATTCCTTGATTCCTGAACCACTAATAATTTCACTGATGATGGGGAAGAGGAGCTTATGTTGAATGATACCTGTATCCTGAAACTCATCGATTAACATAAATCTAACCCGGCTGGACAGGTATTCGTAAAAACGGTTAGAGACCGAGCCATAATCGTGATCAATTAAAGATAAATCAGGATCATAAAGATATTTGAAAGTATAGAAAGCAATATCGGAGTAAGTCAGGATCTTATCTCGTATTTTCAATCTATCATACTCTTCCAGTATATGATCAGCTAATGACAATAATGCCTTCTCTTCGGGAAGTATATATTGATAGAGAAAATAATTAAAAAATGCTTGATGAGCTACACTTTTGACACTATCGAGTTTTTCTTTTACTATTTCATCCTTTACTACCTGTAGTTTCCAAAATCGCAGTTCATTGCTAAATGTGTCTCTTCTTTTATGTAGAAAGCTCTCATCAGAAATCCTAAGCTCCAGTTCATCTAAAAATTCTTCTGTATCTGATGTAGTAAGAAGTTTACAGTAAGAAGACATAAAGTTGCTTTTTGCCGGTTCAGTGAGTTTATTGTTGAGAGTAAATTGTTCCTTTATTATTATAATAAGCTCTTTGAAATTACTCTGGAAAGTGAGCAATGAATTATGAGCAAATTCCTGCAGATCACTCCTAAATTCTACCCCCTTATCCTTAATTAGCTGAAGAAGCCAGCGGTTATGAATGATAGAGAGGATCAGATTATCATATTGTTCGATCGTTTTTCTACCGGCTGTTTGGAAGATTTTGATAAAAGAAGCAGAATCGTGTTCATCAGAAAAGATCTGATTATAGATATCCTGCAGATACTTTTTGTTGATCTCATTATCTATCTGGAAATCTCTGATTCCGATATAAGGAGCAATTACAGCTTTAAAGATTGTATGGACAAAAGAGTCAATAGTACTGATCTGCAATTTATGTTTATTCACAAGCATCTGCTCGTACACATTCTGCAGATATGCCAACTCGTTTTCAGTAATTTTGATCCCATACAATTTGTCTAAATTTTCGGCTAATTCTCTCCCTTTTTCATTCTGAGCAAGTAAAGATTCAATATGTTTAATAACGGCATTTCTTATTTCAGACGTCGCTTTTCTCGTAAAAGTTATGACCAATATTTCATCATAACTGATATTCTGCTTTCGGTACTTAAGAAGTAGGTTAATATATTCCAAAGAAAGGCGGTAGGTTTTTCCTGTTCCAGCACTGGCAGTAATGATTTTACGAATTGAATCAGGCATTAAATACCCCCTTTATCAGCCGTAAAACTATCGATCGAGATGTTCTTCTTCAGCAGATCGGTTCTCACTATTTCGGGAAACAGACAGAGTGAAGAGCGGGATCTGATTCCTGCATATCCGCTGTCTAGTATGTTTTGCAGAACTATGATTAGAGTATTAATAAACTCACAGAAAAGTTCCTTTTTTGTTTTACGAGAATAGAACTCATTGAGTTCTTTCATCTTCTTATCGGTGAGAGAATACATATATGATCTTATCTTGTCAGATTCAGAAATGCTTTCTACTAATTCAGGTAGAGTTGTTGACTTATCCTTTTTGAGATAGTAGAAGAGTAACTCATAAAATATTAACTGGGTAACCAACTCTTTGCTGTCACTGAGAAAGCCGGTCTTATAATCAAAGATTTTAAAAAATTCCTGTTGATTATCCAGATCATATTCCGTGACAACTAAATCACCCTTACCACGCAGATTTAGGTCCAGATCTATCCCCATCGGTAATGGGAATTTACATTTATCTCCCCATTTTTCTGGTTCTTTGTTGAAGCGGGAATTCTTGTGTTTAATAATATCTTGCAGTAAGAAGAAAAAAGATTCAATGCCATCTTCGACGATCGGTAGGAAGATCTCTTTGAAATAGCGGTAACTATAGGTATGTGGTATTTTGTAATACAGCTCTTCTGAATTCAGGATATGATTACTTAACTGCTCTAAGATCCCACTGACTTTAATAGGCAAGTTTTCAAAAAACTCTGTCAGATCTTCTTCAGAGGGGATTTGCACAATATGCCAGATCTTGTCGATTATCTCATGAGCTATTGTCCCGATCAAGAGAGGAGACAGAGGTTTATAGATAACTTCTTCATCAATTATTCCCAAATATTTCAGATAATAAGAGAACGGGGAATTATGCAGGATCTTATAAGAAGAATAGCTGAGTACGAGTTTATTGTGTTCACGATCATTTTCTTTATGATAAGGTATAATATAGAAATGAGGGTCTTTTATCAGAGTTCTATCAGGTAGATATTTGTCATCCGGCTGAATTACCTGCCGGTAAAACTCTTCATAGCCCTGATCAGGTACTATTTCTTCTTTTATTTCGATAACATTTTCCAAAGAATTTGCTCTCTTTTCATTACTGAACATTAATCTTAATTCTTCTATAAAAGAGCTAACTTCATTGTTTATATTAACATTTCTTTGGGCGAAAAGATAGACATGACGGGAGTTGAGCAATAAGCGGAAAAAATAATACTTTTCCCATAACCTAATGTCTTCATAAGTCTTCAGCCCGAGCTTTTTTCTCTGACTTTCGGTGAAGAGAAAAGGTGTTGATCGACCTGCAGGCAATACACCTTCAGTAACATTCAGAACAGCAACTTTCTCAAATGAGAGATTACGGCTATCCATTAACGAACTGATCTCTATCTGCCTTTTATCTCGATGGTAATACAATTTATATCTCTTTGGTCGCATATAGAGCAACATAAGCTTCAAAATACTTAAACAATCGGTAAACCTTGTCCTCTTTTGTCCTTCATTCCAGAAGATCTCGTTATTGATAATCCCCAAATCCTCTATATTGGCAAAATCTGCTAAGCTCTTGTAAAAAGTTTCCGGCAAATCGCTGAATGTTCTTTCATCTTCCGATATTAAGCTGTTGAGTTGGAAGCCCTGTTCTGTGTCAATTGATGCAATAAAGTCTTTTATCGATCTCACCTCAACTAAGCGGTTAAGAAGTGAGAAGATTTTGTGCAGGAAAGTTTTAAAAACCTCAATGTTAATCTCTGTCTTGCTTTTCTTAAAAACAATTAGGCAATTTAGGTTCAAATCGAGATAACAATAATTCTCTCGTAGATAGAAGTCAAGAATAGCCAAGATCTTATCCTGATTAGAAAGGTCTTGCTCGAAGTATCTATAAAAGACATCTTCAGATAGAAGTTTCTTTAAAACAACAATTGGTATCAGCTCATTCTTCTTTGTATGCTCTATGATTATGCTATCCAATAATTCTACTAAACTTGTTAGAAAAAGAGATACACGGGAGTTGATCAAAGGTTCATTATCCACACCCGAAAAATGACTGGGAGAGAGAAAACGGGGATAGGAGCTTCTATAGAATTTACTATCGAAGGCATTCTTTAGATCCTCTGTTGTCTGTAGTATATCTAAGAATCTTTGATACATTGAAAAGTCATTTTGAGCGGTAAAGATCTCGATCTTCTCAGTCAGATGATCATTCAGATCAGAAATGGGGAAGAGGGGATGCTCTATCAGACAATTTTTTTCTTTATCGACTAAGCTTTCGGGTAGCTGATAACAGACAGTTATCTCGAAATTTTCTTCTTCCAGCATATTTAACAATCTGTTTTCTAATCTCGTATAGTAGTGTTGATTGATAAACACAAATCTCTTCTTATCTCTAAAATAATCGAAAATCACTTTGGTATCATCAATCAGAAATATTTTATCAGTCCAACCCTTCTTTCCCAGATATAGCCGGTAACTTTCTCTAATTTCGCACAACATTACATAGGTTTTTCTTTGCCAGTCGAGCACATCTTCACCAAGATTTTCTAACACCTCAAGGCAGTTCTCAATATCAACCTGCTCTTCAGAAAACTCTTCCCAAAAAGAGAAAAAATCACCGGCAAAACTAATAAATTGAAAATAGTTCTGAATTTTCAAATCTCGCTTGTGCTCAGGACTCAATGAGTAATAGAGGGCAATATTCCTTCTCTCTTCTCTCAATAAAGGTAGATCATCAACAAAGAGACATTCTTTGAATTCTTCCATGGTCAGAAAGATGTTATCAGAGAAATCGGAGCTTTGTTGAAATAACCTGAGTGTTTCCTTCTTCGATCTCTCTGTCGGAAATATAAAGACAGCTCTCTCTTTCGGATGATCCTGCAAGACTTTCTCTATCAGATCATCTTGAAAATCGTAAAACCGGTGTTCAATCATCTACTACCCCTTTACTATAAGGACGTATTGTTATGGTGTCATTCAAGCAGTAATCTACTTCAGGTATTTTTCTGTTACTAATTTCTCGAATTGTCATCTATTAGACAAGTAAAAAGATACTTTCTAATCCACTTTAATCTAATTACTTGATCTTATCTTTTCTCTAAGATACTAATAGGGAGGCTACGAGTCGGCTAGGGCCGACTCGTTGGCTCCCTAAGGATTCAAGATTGAAGGAATTATATTAATTCAGACTATTACCTAACAGATAAAAAAGTTGACAAATCGGACTATTGGAATAGATATTTCAACAAGGTTAGAGGATATAAAATCAGCTTGAATCTTTCGCAAAATTTTTGGAGGACACATGAATTGGGAAAAAATATTTCTAGTAGGAGTGTTATTCTATCTTTTCATTACTGATCTATCGGCACAAGTTGAGGAAAATAGCTTTATAGCAGGAGGGGGCATAGGTTGGGATATAGCAAATAGCATTACTGTGAGCGATATAGCATTTATAACTGGTAGTTTTCAAGATACAGCCATCTTTGGTAATATGTCTGTGACCTGTGAGGGTGAACAGGATATTTTTGTACTAAGTTATGATTTTCTTTGGGGTCAAATTGAATGGGTAGTCAGAGCGGGTGGAGAAGGTATCAATTCTGGCCAAGATATAGCAATGGACGGTCAAGGCAATATCTATATAACCGGATATTTTTCAGGAACAGCAGAATTTGGAGATATTACTTTGAATAGTATCGGTGAAAAAGATATCTTTGTCGCAAAATTAGATTATAATGGGAATTGGCTCTGGGCGCAAAGAGCTGGAGGGATAAGTAATGATTACAGCAACTCAATAGCTATAGATAGTAACGACAACATTCTCATCACAGGGAGATTTTATGAAACTGCCTATTTTGGGAATATTGAACTGATAAGCTCGGGTAGTGCGGATATATTTATAGCAAAATTATCATCTACCGGCAGCTGGCTCTGGGCAACAAATGCTGGTGGAGAAGATTATGCAGAGAGTACCGCTATTTCTATTAGTCAAAATGATGAAATCTACATTACTGGTTTTTTCTCAGGAACAATAGAGTTTGCTACAAAGGATAACGAGGTTTCTCTTTCCAGTACCGGTTGGGCAGATGTATTTGTTGCCAAATTAGATAGTGATGGTAAATGGATATGGGCTATAAGAGCCGGCAGTGAACAACTGGATATCAGTCATGATATTTATTCCTATTCATACGATAGTGGTTACGATGTAATTTATATTACCGGTGAATTTCGAGGTACAGCTCATCTCGGTGAAGATATCATTATTAGTGGTAGTAGTTATTTGCCCAATATTTTTGTCGCTAAAATAGACGGAGAGGGAATCTGGCTCTGGGCACAACAATCTTTGGGTACTGCAGCATCCATTGCAAGATCTATTTGTTCGTATCAGAATGTACAACAGCTAGTTATTGTTGGAAACTACTGGAATGATGTTCAATTTGGAAATTTCGAATTGCATGATAGCGGTAGTTTTATTGCTTTAATAAACACTGACTCCGGTGATTGGCTTCATGCACAAAGAATTGGAAACTCTTCAACTCTTCAAGGGTACTCAGCCAGTTCGGTACCAGAACATGTGGATATACTAATTCTTGTGACAGGTATATTTAGTGGCAGTGTTCAATTTGGTGGTCAAACATATCATAGTGTAGGTCTGACAGATATCTATATTGCCGGGTATTTTTTTCTTAGTAATGTTCTCCCTGTCCCAACAGAACTGTTAGTTTATAATTATCCCAACCCGTTCAATCCAGAAACAACCATTATTTTTCGATTACCGCAGGCTACTGAGGTCAGACTAGAGATATTCAATATTAAAGGGCAAAAGATTGCTACATTATTGAATGATTACAGAGGTATTGGAGAACATCGCATAGAATGGAACGGTAAAGACAATCAAGGAACTATTCAGTCCTCCGGAGTGTATCTTTACAGATTATTAACAGCAAAAGAATCTGTATTTAACAAAATGGTCAAAGTAAAGTAATTTTATCAAAATCGTAGTATTAGATTAGAAATAAGAGCCAAAAGATAGCAGCCGGCAGCTATAAGCATAACAACAAAGAATCCTGCTTCTACAGCGATTATTGTTGCTAAGACAGTACTGACAACCGAAAAAGAACCATTAATAGCCCAAGCCCAGGAGATATTGTCATTCTCGTTCTGAAAATTTAGGGATTTTATTCCCAAAGGAAAGGGGAAACCTAAGAGAACTGAAAGGGGAGCTAAGTAAAGAATGGTCAGCAGAATTCTGAAGAAAAGATTTATTTGCAGGGTATTGTGTAATAGTGGACTGAGGAACAGACCGTAAATCATAATAAGAAGGACAATTGAAGACAGAATCAAATAGAAATTAATTTTAGTACCAGATAACTTTGATGAAAGGTTACTACCTAATCCCGAGAATAACAGAACGGCAGATATGACAACTGCAGTTGAATAGAGAGGTGTTCCAAGATAGAAGATGAATCGTTGTATGAGGACGATCTCCAGCATCATAAAACCGAGTCCAAGAAAGCAGAAATAGAAGAAAGTCCATGATTTACCGGTAGATTTCCATTTCTTAACTAATAATGGTAAGATAACAAACAGGGCAGTCAGAACAGTAATCTGGAGGAAGGTCAGCAAAACGAGAAAGTATCCCAGTTCCAGAAAGGGAAAACTTCTCAGATCAAAATCCTCTAACAATTCTGATATTCTATTAACTTTCAGAAATTGGAAGAAGTAAGGTCGGATTTCTGACGCTGGTTTAATATTGAATGGATAGTTTTCATAGAAATCTTGCCGTTCGGGACTAAGTATGAGACCCGTATAATGGAAAAGTGACTCATCAGCAAGGATATTGAATCTGCTTCTCTCTTCTCGAGCCAGACCGGGGATTAACAAAATGTCAAAACCCATATCGGTAGCAAAATCTCTTACTTTAGATAAGTTATCTTCTGATAAAGGTTTTTTTGTCACGACGAAAGTTATCATCGACCAGTTACGGATTGCAGCTATATTATGTTCAGGGATTATAATATCATTGTTTTCTAATAATTCTACAATAGTTGCCAAGGTCTTCAATGGGTATCGAAGAGGGTGATCAATCCAGGTTGATATCGTGATCATCCCGTTATCAGATAATCTATCCCACATCAGTTGAAATGCCTGGTTAGTGAGCAAGTACTTTTCTCTCATAGCATAGATACCGGCAGAACCACCGAAAGCATCTGTTAAGGGGAGGGTTATTAGATCATATTCCTCTCTATCGGTCAGCAAGAAGGAATAGGGATCCCGAGGTATTATTTCAACATCTGGACTGTGATAACTACTCTGAAAGCCAAGTTCAGTAAGATCATCCTTGATAAAACTGAATAGTTGAGGATTTCCATCAACAGCGACGATTTGCTTAACATCACGAGCAGTGGCATAAGAGACCATGTCTCCACTACCTGAGTCAAGAATAAGAGTTTTATCTATATCATTCAGGATGAAGGGGAGAGCTATAGTAGAGTAATCGTAATAGTGTTCCTGTTCTTCAATATGCAGAGGGAAGAGCGGACCAATAAAGTCCCCATTGTTGAAGATAACTAATTCGAAGGGAATTTCATCTTGAAAGTTGAGTGATAAACCGGGTGCATATCTTAAATAAGGCGATCTAACCGCCTGTAACAGTCCGTAAGGACTTGTTTTCTCTGCTATTATTTCCGTATCAGGCATATTGAGCACTTTACTGAGACCCTTGTATTCGGACAGATATAATTCTGGTGGTTTTATTATTCCATAGAGTGCAAAAAGAGAAACCAAGCCAAGCAGAGTAAACCAAAGGAGTCTCTTTTTATGGATTGTCATTGCCGCAGCTACGATCGGCAAAAAAGAAATGATAGCAATTGCCTGTTGGGCAGGAGTAAACATGAGTAGTATAATGATCAGTAAACCACCAATAGCCGAGCCGAGCAGATTGAAAAAGTAGAGTTTTCCGATTATATGGGGAGAGCTTCTGAAAGATAAACCGATAAAAAGTCCTCCGAAAAAGAAGGGGAAGAAATAAATCAAGTATGTAAGTAGCAATCTGGCGATATGAGATACTTCATGAAACACCAAATAAGAATCGAAAGCAAGAGAGGGTGATTGGGTTAACCGTAATGAAAAAGCTATTGATAGTCCACAGAACAATAAGAGAATAGGGGATATCGGCGTCGAGTTTTTTAGTAGTGATCGCCTAAAGAGTGTCAGGATAGTACCACTTGCTCCAAATCCAAGTAGAGCAACCGATATAATCATATAGGCAAAATGATACCATTGGATGAGAGAAAGAACCTGGATCAGCAGAAGCTGATAGGCAATTATGGAGATAGAAACAAGAAAAAGAGCCGAATAGAGACGGGAGAAATGAGGATCACTCATCACTTTGTCTGGTGAAGGGGACAAATCTAACAGGCATTAAGGACTTGGTTGTTATAGTATCATTACTTTTTTCAACCAGCATTAGATTCTGCACCATGAAAGGTGATCCGACGGGAATGATCATTTTACCACCATCTTTTAGTTGAGCGATCAATGGTGGTGGAATATGTTCCGTAGCAGCAGTTACAACTATAGCATCAAAAGGAGCGAATTCTTCCCAACCGTAATAACCATCACCCTCTTTGATAAGTACATTATCGTATTCAAGATCATTAATGACTTTAGTAGCTGACTGAGCAAGTTCGGGAATGATCTCAATGGTGTAAACCTCAGAGACGATTTCAGCTAAGATAGCAGCTTGATATCCTGATCCTGTACCTATTTCCAGAACCCGATAATCCTCTTTGGGCTCAATTATCTCTGTCATGTAAGCAACTATATAGGGTTGAGAAATGGTTTGTCCATAACCGATCGGTACTGGTGAATCAGCGTATGCCTGCCCTCTACGATTTGCAGGGATAAAGAGATGTCTGGGAACATTTCTCATGGCTCGTAATGTTGCCTGATCAGTAATGCCACGGGCTTCAATCTGTCTGCTGACCATATTATATCTTTCACGCTGACGAGAATCTCGTGCTGTTAAGAAGGTAACCGCAAGCAGACAGGTCGAAAAAAAAATGAGATACTTCATAATAACAGACAACAGTTCACTTATTTATGTCCTAAGGGCATTAAGTAGAGCGGGATCTGATCGGGGGGTAAGTCTAAAACTCTTTTCATCTCTTCATCATTAAATGCACCTATAACAACTGTTCCCAAACCTAAAGATTCTGCCTGAAGATGAATATTCTGACCTACGTGACCCACTTCCATATGAACATATTTAATACCACGTTCGCCATATCTACCGGTAGTTCTTTCGAAAATAGCTGCAATAATAACAACAAATGCTCCGTCTCTTATAGAAGTTTGACGAAGAGCAGCAGAAGATAGTTCAGCCCTAAGATCCTGATTATGAATTTTTACCAAGTGGTGATTGTCAGGAACATAATGATATAAACCGGCTGATAAACCTTCAACATTGCCAACCGCAGCATAGATCTCCAAAGGAAAGGTGGCTCCAGCAGATGGAGCAGTTTTATAACCTCTATCTTCATGAGTTATTCCCTGTGCTGACCAGAGAATTTGGCTGACAGCCTGCAAATCAACCGGGTTATCACTATATCTTCTAACAGACCGTCTGTTTTGAAGTGCTTGCTCAATGGAGTGGTCGCTATCTAAAGCAGGTTCTGGTAGATTGATAATTTCTCCAGAACTTATTGATTTAGTATCTGTTCTTTCAGCACAGGAAATTGTCATAGGGATCGTGAATAGCATAAAAAACAAGATAGAGAGTATTATTGTATTTTTTAAGGGAGTTAATAACATGATACCTCCTTTTTCTTAGTTTATAATTGATCAACACATTATGTTTTATGGACTTTGTGTAAGCATATCAAATGCGATGTATCTTTATAACATTTTTCAATACAATGAAAAAAAAGCAGATTAATCAGTCAGCTATTGGTTGAAGTAATAGCAGACTTCAAGTATTATGAGTATTAGATGTATTTACCCTGTGAAGAGTTTACAAAACAATATCACAGGGTAAAAATTAACTATTTTTTACTTACAGCGTTCTTGAATTCTTTGGAAAACTTAAATGTAGGAACGGTTCTTGCAGGAATGTTAACCTTTTCACCGGTACGGGGATTGCGGGCTACAGTCTTTTTCCTGTCTTTAACTTTCATTGTACCGAAACCTCTGATTTCAATGTGCTTTCCTTCTATGATACTCTCTTTTACAGTCTCCAGAAATGAATCTACTATAGTAGCTATATCATCTCTTACGAATCCGGTTTTTTCCGAAATGATCTGCACGATATCAGCTTTTGTCATATTTCCTCCTAACAAGTTTCTATCTTATCAATTCTATTTATTTATTTTAGTCAAAGAACTAATTTCTTTTACTTAAAACTATTCCTTTGACTTATCTACTTACTATATTTAAACTTAGTAAGTCACTAGTCGTTACAAACTATTTTTCTCTAAAGATTTAGTCAAGTCAAGAAAGTAGAACAACTTACAAAAAAGTAACAAAAAGTTATCCTGATACTTTATCATTGGGATAATGAAGCAATTCAACTTTGCCGTCGGACATAAGAACATAAGAACTATTGATTACCCAATCGCCTGTATTGATATAAATAGCATTATTAATGTTTTTCTGTTTAGGGGTATGAGAATGCCCCATGACTATCAAATCATACGAGGATGCCAATGAAGCGGCGAACCGATCCAAACCATTAGTACGTAAAGTCTCATTATTATCTGGTAGTGGGTTTCTTGCTCTACTGGTACGTGATATCAATCTGCCAATCTTAAGTGCAATTTCAGGATGGAGTATCGAAAATAAAAATCTAACTATCGGATGTCTGAGCAAATTGCGAAAGAGTTTATAACGGAAATCGTTGGAAGTATAAAGATCTCCGTGGGCTACAAAGACCTTTGTATTATCGATAGTTTCAGTGAAATTATCTAGATATACTTCACAATTGAGGTAGGATTTAAGAAAATTACCAAACCAGAAATCATGATTACCGGCAATAAAGATCAATCTACAGCCTGCTTCATTCAGGTCTGCCAACTTCTTTAGGACGGGGAAGTATCCCTTAATGATAGTGTTGCTCCAATCATACCAGAGATCAAAAATATCACCGGCTAATATCAAAACATCTGCTTTGCTAACCAGACTCCCTAAAAAATCAATTACTTTCTTGTTCCTTTGCTTCTCTTCTTCCTTCTTAGGCAAAAAACTAAGATGAAAATCTGATACTATATAGACTCGCAAGTTTTTCCCTCAGTCTATTGAGTCATAATATAATAAAGCATATTTGTTCCCATTTTAAATGCCTCTTCTGAAACTTCGGGCGGATTATCATGTGCATCAGACCAACCGTCACTGATATTAGTTTCATAAGTATATAAAACCATCAATCTCCCGGTGTCATCAAAGATACCGAATGCTTGTGGTCGTTTACCATCATGTTCATGAATCTTTGGTATGCCTTGTGAAAAAGAAAAATAACAATGAAATAGAGGATGATTTGCCGGGAGTTCGATCATGTCTCTGTCTGGAAAAACCTTGCGAATCTCTCTTCTAAATGCTTCATCCAT
Organism: Candidatus Cloacimonadota bacterium; assembly: GCA_019429305.1. NCBI lineage: Bacteria > Pseudomonadati > Candidatus Cloacimonadota > Candidatus Cloacimonadota bacterium. The sequence goes on along the minus strand of JAHYIR010000008.1, from coordinate 46,193 downwards.
ACCATAGTCATCATCGGCATAAAGAAAACCGCCTTTCAGTAAATAATCTCTTAAATTTCTCGCTTCTCTATCTGAAAAAGTAATATTACCATGGCCGGTCATAAAGATAAAAGGATAATCAAAAAGATTCGCATCTGATGGTCTTACTACTGCTTGAACAGTAGAAAAGTTTGTGTTAAGAGTATTATTGACATATCTTACCAGATTGGGTAAAGCATCAGGGTCATTATACCAGTCTCCACCACCATCGTAATGAAGGCGAGCAAGTTGCGGCATTTCTGTTAAAGCGAACACTAAGTTCGATAGTATCAAAACTCCGACAAAAACAATTGTTAATACAACTATTCTTAGTATTTCCATTTTATCTATCATAGATTTAATAAGCCGTTAAGCAAACTATTTTGTCAAGACAATAAGTGCTTGGATAATCTATACTTATGTTTTGATAAATAATACTAAATCAAACTAGTCCTCAAAATGTTGTGGTGATCTAGTAAAAAGATCAACGGTATCAGTATCAATAATAAAGAGATGATCTGTCATATCATCTCTTTGAACTATAAAATTCTCATTATCTATATCAAAAGCAAAAATGAGAGAGGTCACAGTATCGTTTATCAATCTAATAGTGAGAATAAGTTGCGGATCAAGTAAGAGTGACATGTAATCCTCGTATTGATAATCTATGTAATTAATCAAATTCATCCGTTCAATCTTGGTTAAGATTCTCCTTAGGTTGTTATTATTTTCAGGAATAGAGAATGTGTGTTCTTGATCGGTAAATAACCAAAGAGTATCTGTAGCTGTAATAGTATACTGATTCAGCTCATAGGTTACATCAATTGAAGAAATTTGTCCTCGAGGTATAGAGACGATATTATTGGATCGCCATTGATTAAGGTTTGGATTTACCATAAACGAAATGTTATCAAATAACTGATATACTCGATTATCTTCTGATCTTCGCGCATAGGCAAATGTTCCGCTTCTTCCTATTATTGCACTATCAATCAGTTGGGCATTTCGATCAAAGAATTTTAGTACAGTTCCCCTATCTTCAGTAACTTGATAGTTTGGAAAAGACTCTTCAGATAATGCCACTGGTGTACTGGAAGTTTCGACAGGTAACACTTGAGTAAAAAAGTTATTTAATCTGGTCTGTTCTATCTCGAAGTGAAAAGGGTAATCAATATACCAGTCAAAGCCGTCATTAGAAATTACTAATGTATCTCTGACAGTTTTCATCTCAATAGAAGCTATATTCTCAATATTCACTTTGAAGAATTTTTCTCTTCTTTCTCTGGGGTCTTTTGTATATCTGACAACAAGAAATGCGATAATTAAAAGTACAAATATTGCAATTAGTATTCTGTTATTCTTGCTCATAGATCTTCCTTATTAGTTTTCTTTGACGTATCTGTTTTTGATAATTAAAAGCACCAAAAATCAATAATAGAAATGATGGTAAAAGAATATTCAGCCACCTGACAAACTTTCTGCCAGAAGTACTCAGTTCTCGCAAAGGTTTAAAAACGGTTTCTCTGGCTCTGATCTCTATCAGCGTTGTATCGTCCATTAAATAATCAACTGAGTTCAAAACAAAATCTAGATTTGCTTGTGCTCCAGCACCAGCACCGTCTTTAATAAACTCAGAATCTGCGACTAAAATGATCTTAGCATCATTGGTGCGATAATAAAAATCTTCAGCTAACGAATCATCTTCTTCAGGGAACATATCCAAGTAAAAGCTTTCTATATAGCCGGTATATAGCCCGGCTACTATCTTCGCTGGAGAGTTGAACATCCGACGAAGATCTCTCTGCTGCATATATTTTTCGAAAGATATATCAAACTGTGGTCCTCTTATCTCCCCTGAGTTTTCTGAGGTTTTTAGTAATTCAACGAAATCTAAACTTGGATTAGCTACTCTATCAATTTCAGAGACAAAGATCATCTGCAAGTTTTCCAAATTTCTGGTTACTACATGATCCTTGTTAACATTCGATATAACGGGAAATGGTGGATAACTTACAGGCGTAGCGAAACTAAAGATCCCCTGTTGTCTTTGTACTTGAATCTGACCTGCATTGGCATCAGTTACCAGATTCTCTTTTATTCTGATACCATAATACTCCAAGAGATCAAAGAGATTTGAACGAATCGGGTTCGCTGTCATTGTTTGTAAATTGGCATCAACCCTTTCCTGAAAGAGCAGTAATCTACCACCTCTCATTAAATACTGATCTAGATTGTAAATCTGTTCAATATGAAGTGAATCTTTAACTCCAGCAAAGATCATTGTATTGATATGATAACTAACCGGTTCAGTTAGATCAAGCTGTTCGAGATTGTAATGATCAGAGATCATATCTGATAATAAACTAAACCTTGTTTGAGGTTGTTGCCTACCAGGCATAGCAGGCGGCATTGGTTCTTCGATCTTAAAAAGTCCAACAGTCTTTCTTCCAATATCAGTAATCTTCTTTATTGAACTGGTGATATCATATTCCAATCCCCTTGTGTTCTGAATAAAGGGGATTGTTTCTGTATTACCCTGATAATGAAAAACAAGACCCATAAAAATCTCTCGTATCTCTAGTTTATCATCTTCAACAACTCGCATTGAGACTGGCATTACTTGATTGCGTTGAGCTTCTTGTCGAAGATGATCCTCATCACTCGGATCAACAAATTCAAATCTAATCCTACCACGTGAATATGCTTGATACTCGGAAAGTATATCTCTGGTAAATCTATGAGCATCAGCTAATTGGGCAGGTAAGTTTTTGGTGAAATATGCTTTGATCAGTAAACGATCTGGAAGCTCTCTAACTGTCTCTCTACTGGATCTGGAAAGAGAATAGATCTTGCCGCGTGACAGATCAAAACGAGTAAAAATATTAATAGAAATCAGGTTAATGACTATCAAAATACCAAGTACAATGATTATATTAAACATCATAGAGCGGTGACGTTCACCACGATTCTTGTTTTTTAAATGAGTTGTTTTGGGATCATTATTAACATTAATTTGTTTTTTCATATCCTCCCCCTTACTTCCATTTCCTTGTTTCCATCGAGATAACAGCTAAGCGAAGGAAAAAGACTATTAAGCTCAAGAAATAGATGATGTTGCGCGAATCTATAACTCCTCGGCTAATATTAGAGAAATGATATCCAATACTTAAATACTGGAAAATCTCAACTAAGCTACCTGGTAGAAAAATGAGTATGAACTCTATAATTACAAAGAAGAAAATGAATAGGAAACTAACAATGAAGGCAACGATCTGATTATTAGTAAGGGTCGATGCGAAAATCCCTATAGATGAATAAACCGCACCAATGAGGATTAACCCTAAATAACCACAAAATATTGCACCATAATCAATGTTACTACCTAGCATTACAATTGTTACAAAATGAACTAATGTGAAAACTACTCCTACCAAAGTCAGCAACAGAGCTGCCCAATACTTACCCATAATGATTTGGCTTTCTTTTAGAGGAAGGGTAGTTAATGTTTCCAATGTACCAGCTGTCTTTTCTTTGGCAATACTCCCCATAGTTATAGCCGGTATAAATAAAAGGAAAATCCAGGGAATTGTACCGAATAATGAGCGTAATTCTGCCTGTCCTACTATGAAGAGCGGACTGGCAAAAAACCAACCTGTAATTAGTAAAAAAACTACTAATACAACATAAGCCGAAGCAGAATGAAAGTAGTTCCTAAGTTCATTTTTTACGAGAATAGCTGTTTTACTTAACATCAGGCAACCTCTTTTTCAATTGTTAATGTTCTAAACAGGTCTTCCAGACTCATAAATTCTCGATGCATTTCCAGAATAACCCAGTCCTTTTTTTTAATATAATTATATATATCGCTCCTTAGATCTCTATCAGAACTATATTCTAATACCAGCGATAAAAAACCTTCTTTCGGTGTAATGTTTACTATATCAAGTTCAGGGATGCTGGCTTTCAATAATTGTGCATCAAAATCATCTGCAACTAGATCAAGATTTAATCTGTTTTTACCTTGTAAGCTGGCTTTTAAGTCATCCAGTGTTCCATCTGCTACTATATCCCCTTTATTGATTATTACAATACGGCTACAGACTGCTTGAACCTCTTGTAATATATGACTGGAGAGGATCAAAGTCTTCTCTTTTCCTAATTCCTTGATCAAATCTCTTATTTCGATAATTTGATTAGGATCGAGACCGGCAGTTGGTTCATCAAGTATCAGTATTTTTGGGTCGTGAAGTATTGCTTGTGCTAAACCTACACGTTGACGATAACCTTTTGACAATGTGTGAATTGGTTTTGATACTACTCCGGTTAAACCGCACTTATCAATAACATTACGAAGACTTTTATTGAAAGCTTTTTGATTTAAACCACGCAATTCTCCTATAAATAGAAGATAATCATAGACAGCCATATCAAGATAAAGCGGATTATTCTCGGGGAGGTAACCAATTAGTTCTCTAATTTCTTTTGAATGCTCATAGATGTTATACTGATCAATAAAAATGTTGCCATCTGTTGGAGTAAGAAAGCAGGTCAGGATCTTTAAAGTTGTTGATTTTCCTGCTCCATTGGGTCCTAAAAAGCCGAGGATCTCACCCTCTCCGACTTGAAAATTAATACGGTTTACTGCTCTTACAGAACCATAATACTTGGTTAAATTCTCTATTCGGATCATATAAGCTCCTTCATTTATGTTAGTGTATATTAGTTATTATTTCGATACAATTTTACTTTAATTAATGATGGAAACTCTCAAAACAGTTAGCTCATTTTCTCCAAGACCTCTCTTATACATCTCCTTTCCTGACTTAATGGTCATCTCTTTTCTCTAACGTATTGATAATTCAATTTATTACAAACTATTCTCTTCTGATTAACAAGTCAATTTTTTCGCTTAACTATATACTGTTTTAAAAAAAAAGTCATTACATAGCAGTAATGACTATTAAATGGTAACCCATAGGGGAATCGAACCCCTGTTGCCAGACTGAGAATCTGGAGTCCTAGGCCACTAGACGAATGGGTCAGATGAATTTTTGGTGACCCCTAGGGGAATCGAACCCCTGTTGCCAGAATGAAAATCTGGAGTCCTAGGCCACTAGACGAAGGGGCCATCAAAATGGTGAGCCTGGATGAATTCGAATCATCGACTCTCTGCTTAAAAGGCAGATACTCTACCGCTGAGTTACAGGCCCACAGAATTCATCTGTTCCGTCAAACTTAGAAATACCTTTTTTTTGTCAACCTTTCTTTGATTTTTTTACTTAAGCTTCCTTGGGAAAAGGAAAGTCAGTATATGAAATTATTTAGGATCGACTAAAAAAATGTTAGAGATATCCAGATACCGAGTGAAGATAGATTTGATTCACCAGGATGCTTTATACATTAATAAAAATTATCCCTTATAATAATGTAATACCAATATCCTGTTAACTGATAGATTTAAGCTCTTATTTCATGTTATCAAATTTATATCAAAGTCGGTTGTAAACCATGTTTTTTCAGAATTAAAGCATATTTTATAGATCAACAATAGCTGGGGCTTAAGTTAACTATTGTTGGATATAGTACTTAAGATATCAAGAAATATAACAGTAAAATGAAATAGAGCTTGACATATCTTATAGTATGATAAAATATAGATAACATGAAACTAATCATAAATCTAATTGATAAAGATGAGTCATGGAGTGATGAATTGAAATCAATAAAGATTAATACTAACTATCCACGCATAGCAATGTTTATGCTCACTTAATCATAATATCAAAAATCAGTAGATACGTGAATAACAATAAAATTGAAGCAAATTGGGGGTAATAATGAAGAAATACTTAGCAATAGGTGTGTTGCTATTTGGGCTATCCGGTTACTTAATAGCGTTTCCATTTATTAATTATGGCAATGTTAGAGTACCAGATGCTTATGTAATGCCTCACTTGATGGGTAAAGTATCGATAAATAATTACGTTTATCCTGAAAACGACAGAAAGAACGATAATTATAGCTACAATTGGGCAACTGGAATTAATTTTGGGTTATTCAATTATGGAGAGGTCGGTTTTGTTGCTTCAGGGGACGAGATATACTATGCTCATGTAAAAGTGAAACTACTAACTGAGACAAGTACATTACCCGATATGGCTGTAGGAGTTGATAACCTTTTTTCAAAAATACCATCAAAGGGTCCATTTAAACCCGATTATCCTGATATCGTTGATGTTGGTAATTATCGGCAGAATTCAATTTATATTGCATTTTCAAAAACCACAATAATTAGTGGAATCCCCCAATTCAGAGATCTACCAACGAGAATAACCGTTGGAGCAGGCTCTCATCGTTTTCATGGTTCGGTACAGATCTCTGAACAGTTTGAAGGTATCTTTGGAGCTCTGCAATTTGAACCAGCACGTAATTTTACTATTATTTCAGAGATCGATGGACACAATTGGAACACGGGATTTGAATACCGTTATCATAACTTTTCAGGCAGATTTGACCTCTACCGTATGGAAGAGTGGAATCGAAGAGATCCGAAGTTTGGGTTAACACTCTCATATGTGTTTGATAATTTTGTTTCTCCTGAAAACAGAAGAGACCTATCTCCTTTTAGATCTCTCGACCGTCAATATATCCCTGTACGGGAAGGGACATCATTGGATGAACTACAGAGAATAAGACGACAGAGAGAAAGAGCTGAACAGGAACTAGAAGAGATCAGGAAGTTGTTAGAGGAAGAATAATTGCCTCATAATAAAGTAGAGACTATAGTTAATGATGCCAATCAATCCTTCAACACAATACATCAATCGTTGAGCCTTTCTGGTTGATAGATTCTATTTTACTGATGCAAGGACTTAAATTTATGTCAGATAGCTTATCATATTCATCAGTAACAATTTTTCCATAGGGAACAATCTATGAAATACATATATATGTTAGTATCAATCCTATTATTAGGATTAGTATTAATGCCGGTAATTATTTACTCCGAAACGATAGAAGAATACATTGCACAAGAAAGAGCATTACTCTTTCTTATTGAGGAAGAGCTCGAGCGTCTGAAAGAGATAATCTCGCAAAAAGAACAGATAAATCTATTTCAGCAAAATAATCAAAATGATCTCATCTGGGATTTATTTAATGAGAAAGTTACTGAACTTGAGTCCGCATACCTTGAATCCGACACATATCAAATAGATGTCAAACATCAAGAGATCAGGTATATTTTTAAAGATACAGTAATAGTTCGAGATCACTATCTGTTTTATGATGCCATGTATGATTACTACCGGCGAGATTTTAACAGGTCGAGAGAGAAACTGGAATATTTTACGGAAAATTTTGCCAGTTCAGCAAAGATCAGACAAAGTGTAGCACTATTAAGAACTATCTATATAATGAATGGTCACAATAGAGAATACATCTTTCTACATAATAAATTTTCTCAATATGCAGATGCCAGAAGCAGGTTTTATTTAGGGCAAGCTTATTATAACATCAGAGAATTAGCTGAGGCGAAGTCATTATTTGAAAGGTTGATCCATGATTATGATTATGGACTAAGATCCAGAATAATGATCGGGTTGATTTTATTCAGTAGTTTTCAAACAGAGAAAGCAATTGATCATTTTATTGAACTGTCCTTGAATACCAGTTCTTTGCTCCCTTATTATGATTTTGTAATTCTCTCATTGGCTCGCATCTTAGGGCAAAGTGGAGATTTTCAATCATCTTTACTATATTACAATGAATATCTCGATATAACTTCGAATGAAGTTACAGATGAATTGTATTATGAAATTGCTTTAATAAATAGAGCTTTTGGTGACAATGAGATGGCGTTGTTTTACTTGAATCAGATTATTGAGATGCCTGAGAAGAGTATCTTTTATGATGATGCGATAGTAATGATAGCTAGTATAAAGGCCAATCAAACAGGATACGATAGTTCATTCTCTTTGATCAATGATGTTTTAAGGGCAAACCGAGCTTATGGTGGGATATTAGAATATGAACAGCAGTTATTAGCAAAGTTCAGAAATGATGTTGAGAGTTATATTAATGAACCAACTGCGAACAAGAGGATAGAGCTAAACAGGCAGTATAATGAATTACAAGAGCTATTAGACAGGAATCTCTTACTTGATTTCTCGAGTTTGAATAGAGAAGAACAAGAATATACCAAGTTGATCAATGAAGAGTATGTCATGTTGTTGAAACTGATTACAGATATAAATGATGTAGCACTGAGGATAAGTAGTTTACCAAATGATCGACGGGTTGCACAAATTGAAAGGCAAATATCCGATATTGATACTCTGAGAGTTGATCTTCTTACTTCAAAGTTTCTCTATAGTTTAACAAATGTCACTATTCAGCAGCAGGATGTAAGAAGAGACCAATACAGCTTTTATTCAAGATATCTGAATATGATTGAGTCCTATCGAGTAGGATCGGATCAATATATGAAAGCTCTTAATATAGCTAGAGAAATAGTTAGGCAAGAGAATCAATTAGAAGATCCTGCTACTGGATTGACCACTAATGAAAAAGCTCAACTTAGGAACAGAATTGTTTATTTACTAAATGAAGTAGAGAGAGAGTTTGGAACTATAGATGAAGAAGATGAGTATTTGATTCTACTGAATGAAGAATTGGCAAGTTTAACGCAACTTCGTAATGGTTTGTCAGGAATCAAGGGTTTGGTTGCCAGCAGTTTTCATGAAAAAGTGGCTACAAGAATGAAAAGATCAAACAGAAATTCATTTCAGGGTGGTGATATTACATATTTATTAACGGTTGAATTAATGAACAAGACCAGAAGGGATCTTGATCAAATAAACAGAAAATATGATTATGCCTTGTTGGATATTTTATTCCAAGAAAATGTCAGAAGAGATAGAGAATATCGCTCATTGATACAGCAGTTAGAAGATGAAGGCAATAGGTAGGGGGACAAATGACCCAGAGAAAAATAGTTCTCCTCATATTAGCTTTTTTATTATCATTCTATGTAACTTTTATTTTAGGGATCTTATCAAATGGGGATCTCCAAGAACTATATGAAGAAAATTTTGCATATAAAAGCAATCTCTATGAATCGATGCAACTTTTTATCGAGCGTAATCCTGATTTTTATAGATTAGATGATCTTTACTTCAAATTAGCAGAATTGAGTGCAGAACTATTTATTTCTGAACCTGATTTAGTTTTAAACAATTTCAGAAAAGTTCTTGAGTTCAATCCGGAATATCCATTACGGGATATTGTGCTTTATAACATTGGTTATTATTCAGCGGACTATGTTAAGAAACAGAGAGACCAGAGGCGTTACGACTATATTCAGCGCATGATATCAGATCGAGCCACAGAGCCAATAATTAGGTGGGGAGATGAGTTTCGCTTAACTGAAGATGCTTTAGCGGAGTCGATATCTGCCTATCGTGAAATTTTAACAGATTTTCCTGAATCAAGGTACTATTCAGAAACGCTTTACAGATTATCGGTTTTGTATTATGAGATCGGTCTTGATGCTGAGGAACCGATAATTTACTATCAAAAAGCTAAAGATCTGTTAGATTTTATTGCTGGTCATGAAGGTGATGATTATCAATACTTAGGTTTATATCAGCGAGGTTGGGCGTACTTCAGCACTAATCGTTATGCTAATGCGATAGAGGATTTTTCCAAAATACTTAATCTGGTTAAAGACGAGAGGTTACTAAGAGCTTATTTCGAAGAAGATGCTTTAGAGAATATTGCTTATAGTTTAGAAAGAATGGATGAAGGGGATTATTTATCTACATCCAGATCAGTAGTTTTTGCTAAAGATAATTTACCAGAAATGCTTGAAAGTGAACAACATATTAAAAGGATAATACAAAGAGCTATAAGCTTGAAATTGGATCTTAATGCTCCCTTTCAGGCAGTAGATTATTATGAAGCTTATTTGACAATGTTTCCCTTAAGCATAGATAATCCCACCATTGTCGACACAACCGCCACAATTTATCGAGTTTATGCCTTTATGCTTTCTGACGAAGAAAAGGTCAGAGATCTCGTGGTAGCTCAAAAAGAGAAGATGATAGAGCATTTCCATGCTAAATCAGAGTGGTATCAGTACAACTCACAGTATGATATTAGCAAGCAATTGGAGATAATCAAAGAAGCATACGAATTTATGGAGCCAAGATATTATAACCGCTTTGTTAATGATAAAAGTGATGATAATTTTAATGCTTATAGTGACCTTGTAACCAAATATAGTGAATTTCCGGAATTTATGGATACAGATGGTCTGGTATGGGTTAGAACCAAAAGTAAAAACAAAGTAGATTTTATTATTGAGATTGCACAAGTTAGGGAGCAACCGTATTATTACTTGAAAGCGCATGAAATGATCAGTGATTTTAATGAGAAATATCCGGATAATAATAATCATCTTGATTATGAGTTTAGAAAGTTTTTGGCAATTGAAACCCTCTTTGATCAAATATACACTGATCTAAAAGATCAACCGTACCGAGATGAGACCCATGATCTGATCATTACCGAATCAGAACTGAAAAATCTGTTTATTCAAAACACGAATCAATTCCTCTCCTTATTTTCTGAATCAGAGTTTTCTGAGTATTATACTGAAGATATTGTACGAGCTCTCTATAAAAGAAGTCTTGTTTATATTGAAGATGAACAATTTACTGAAGCAGAAAGAGATCTGTTACTTATTCTTGATTTTGACGTTTCCAATGATTTAAGAAGAGCCGTATATATATATTTAGCTCAAATCAATGAGAAATTAGATAATTATACTCTGTCTGAAAGATATTACCGCAATGCTGCAGATTATTCTATAGACGAAACTGACCGCGAGAATATAAAGAACCACTACCGTTCGCAAATGCAAGCAAAAGCCAACCTTTTGGTTATAGATAATGCTTATCTCGAGGCAGCAGCAGAGTATCTGCGTTTAGCGTATGAATATCGTGAAACCGATATTGAGAGATACGTCGGCTTTACAAGGGAAGCAATAGATGCTTATATTAAAGCACACGACTATGAGAGAGCGGTACAACACCTAACAGCGTTATCTATTTACAGATCACGTCCTGAAGAAGCGTATCTATTATACTCCAGAGCTTGGAATATTGCTGATACACTAATGTATGATCAGCAACTTACGAAAGATCTTAAAAACGAATATATAGCTAAATATCCTTCATCATACGAAGCATACAATACACGTTATAGTATTATTGAAGATTATGCTCGAAATCCGGCAACGAAGTATTTAGCATCAGAGCTTCTACTTGAACTGCACGAGGATGCTGAAGCAGGAAGAATTGATTATGGAGAAGACAGTACAGCGAATATATATTATGATGCCTTAGAATTGTATCATGATCATTATGATAATGAGTTCTTAGTATCAGTAATGTTGGGATTTACAGATAGATATCCCAATGATCCCAGAACTCTCGATATACTTGAATTAGTAGCACTGAAATATGCCGATATGGGTAGAAATGATGAATTTGAAAGATTAGCCCGGCATATATATCAAAGAAATTCATCTTCAACACTTTATGAAAACATTGCCCGAAATAAGGTATTAGAGAAGTATAATCACATAACCGACTTATTCCTTTCTGAGCAATACGATCAAATGTTCAGTCAGATAAGAGAATTTGAAGAATTAGACAGAGCATATCAGCAAGAAAACCTCTATTTGCCATTAGATGAATTCTACCTTGATTTCGAGGACTATCAATATGCAGCCAACAGAGTGTTAGAATATAGAAGATTAATAGCAAATTTGGAAACCAAACTCAATGAAATGGAAGAAAATTTTATTAACGCTAACCCTGCAGAACTCTTAAGAGTTAATCCACTAACGAGGTGGCAGCAAAATTTAGCGGGGGGAGATAATCGTTTAGAAAGAATAGTAAATAGAGCAGATGGTTATCGCGATGATATAGTAAAAATGTTACAACAAGCAAGAGGTTATGAACAGGGTATTGAGATCGAGCTAAATACGAAAGCTCTCTTTTTAATTGCTAAAGTTTACGATCATACAGCTGACGTTATTGAAATTCAGCTGGATAGATTTTTTGAAGTCTCTAATCAACTCGTAGAATTACGAAATTATGATGAAGATGAATACTGGAGTATCGTTCATTTTATTAATGAGAGTTATAAAGTACCTTATGCAACATATCTGAGGACGGAAAGTGCCGGATGGTATGATCTGCTGGTAACTACTTTTGTGCATAATCTCGATCATCATGATAGCTATACTATAGCTGCACAAAATCGTCTTGCTGATTGGGGCTTATTGACTGAAAAAATCTCGTTTTATACAAATTCCGAGTGGTTAGCTACCCGTTCTACTTATACTGAAAACTTGAATAGATTGGATTGGAGTGCAGTGTCGATAGTTTATGAAAAAGACGGACTGAAGGATTTGATTGGCTTGGATAGAACTAATGTTGCACCTATTTGGTTAATGATACCCCAAGAGGAAACTGTAGTTGCAGATACTTTATACACTGAAATTGAGCCAATTATCGAAGATACTCTTTTTATGCGTAGATTCAGATTAGATGGGGAAGTCAGAGATGCCATGCTAAGTTTTGTTTCATATGGCAATAGTTCTATCTGGATAAACGGTAATCCGGTAAATTTATATACCGATTCTTTAACAGAAGAGAATGATACCATTTATTATGCCAGAAATGTCAGCATCGCAGCCAACTACTTTACTAACGGCGATAACATTATACTGATTAGATCTGAAAATTCGGCTGATAATCAAGCGATTGTCTTAAACCTTGATCTGATAGTGAAGGTAAAATAAGAGGACTAAAGATGATGATAAAGTTAACCAAGAATTTTGCAATGATAATTGTCCTATCATTGTTATTTATCCCTTTTATAATGGGGCAGACCTCAGGACAACCGTCAACCCAAGAAACAGAGGTTGTTGATATAATTATTGATGATGATATTATTGATACTGAAGTAATAATCAGGGTGCCTGAAGCATCAATTCAGCCTCGCACAAGAACAGAAGAGATTGATTTTACCCTCAATTATCTTAGACTACTGATAGTTGAATCTAATAAACAGCTTTATTAAAAAGATCAAAGAAAGAAGGAGTTTTATATGAAAAAAACCATAATGACTTTGAGCATCACCCTGATTGGGGTTTCACTTTTCGCTCAGACGAATGATGTTGGAATAAGTGTAGCTGAAATCTATAAGAATGGTGGGTGGTTTTCCCATCTTATAGCTTTTCTTTTCTTATGTGCAATAGTTCTTGGAATTATAAGATTCGTCCAATTAGCCGTCAGAGAGAAGTTAGATGCCAAGGCCTTCTACTTGAAATTAAAAGGATATATCAAAAACGAAAGTTTTGATGAAGCAATAAATGTTAGCCAGCATTTTAAAAACTCAACTTTGGGCTTTATCTTCTGGAGCGGATTGTCAGTTTTCAATGATTCACGCAAGACTGGTGTCAAGGGCATGGATTTAAAAAATACACTGCAAAACGCTTTTGATGAAGCAGGCTTACAAACAATACATAAAATTGATGGTGGACTTTTCTGGTTCGATATTATTGCTCAGGTTGCTACTTTGTTAGGTTTGTTGGGAACAATTTGGGGTTTAATGGTAGCATTTAAGGGATTAGCTGTTGCTGCTCCAGTTGATCAGCAAAGAGTTCTTACTCAAGGTATTCAACAAGCAATGGGAACTACAGCTATGGGCTTAAGCGTCGCTATACCAACTATGTTCATCAAAGGATTCTTATCATCTAGAGCTGAAAAGATCATTAATGATATAGATGAGTATAGTGTGAAAATGATCAATCAAATCAGTAACACAATCAAGGGATAAAAAATGGCTTTCGGAGCATCAAAAAGAAGAATTCAAAAGAGTTCTCATCTTCAGGAGATTAATCTCATACCGATAATGAATCTCTTTATAACCATAATTCCAATGCTGTTGATGATAACAGTGACAGTACATATGGCATTATTATCACTTAATCTAACAGCAAGTGGCATGAGCGGTACTGGTGAGGGGTCAGGAGTTTCAGGAACCGGAGATAAGGTAAAGGAGATTAAACTTGTTCTTTATGTTGATCGATTTGAGTTATTCGAGGAAGGGAATGTAGAACCGATTGTGATCCCAGCAGGTATTTTCGAAGATGGAGAGCTAAGACATGATTATCGTGCTTTGGATCTATTTATTGAGGATATCAAAAATAGAAACATGGACATTAATGAAATTCGGATAGCACCATATCCTGATGTTTATTATGGGACACTGATCCGTGCCATCGACATTTGTAAATTACGAGGGTTTCCGGAAGTAAAATATGAGCGCATCAGAGTAGGCACAATATAGAATTGGGAGAATATAATGAAAAGAATCTCAAATAAAGTTAACCGAGCATACAATGAAGGACCGAGAAAAGCAAGAAACCGCATAGAAAAAGTTAAAAGTTTAAATATAACTTCTCTGGTCGATATTCTTACGATTCTGCTTGTTTTCCTGATAAAAAATGTCTCGATTGATGCTCAAAGGGTGACTATTCCGGAGAAAATGAATTTGCCGGCAACATTCATTACGGAAGAACTGGAACGAAGCGGTATGTCGGTTATCCTCAAAGTCTTTCCTGATCAAATTCTTGTCGGAACAGATAACATATTGGTCGGAACACCGGAAGATTTTATGACGAATCAAGAAGTCAGAAGCCAGCTACTCTATTATATGAGAGAACAAGCAGATTTGATAGTCATTCAAAATCCCGATTTGTCACCACTCTTGCTTCTTCAAGCTGACTCAGGTATCTACTGTCGATATATTACCGATATAGTTGCTTTAGGTGCTACAGCTGGCTTTTCCAATATCTATTTTTCGACTATCAAAGTTGATGATCCGCAATTTCTTTATGGATTGTAATAAAAGGGAGGCTTGATGACACAAGATACGATACTCAGCTTAAGGTTTTATTACAAAGGAAAGAATTTAGATACTGCTAAAGAAATTAGGGATATAAAAGATAAATTTGTAATTGGTAGCGATAAGTACATCCAATGGCAGATCTTGGACAAAACATTTCCCAAAAAGCATCTTTTGATCAAGAAAGCAAAGGACGGATTCAAGTTATTTCTTTTAAAAGGGATGCAGTTGACGGTAAAGAAAGGGAATCAGATCTTGACTGAAGAAGCTTTGCGGTCTAAAAATTTACTGAAGCGAAATGAGCTTTTTCTTGATAAAGAGACAACCGGATATGTAACCTGTGCTCGTGATTGGAGTATAGCCTATGAATATGTAAAAGCACATCCAAAGGTCCTGACTGAAGAAGATAGAAGAATGATCCAGACGTATCATCGTCGTCCACCTTTAACAGGTCAGCAAAAGATAAGTAGAAATTCTATCATTCTTGTAATTTTATTAACTTTAATTGGTGCTTATCTCTTTGAAAAATTCTATACTCCTCCGGTTTATGTTAGAACATTATCCCACCGAGTTGAAATTGAACCCATTATTCCTGAAGAGACACTAGTATTTGAAGAGCGGATTATGCCTGAAGATATACCTGTTGAAGAGGGTGAAGTCGATATAGTAGGTGTACCCGGTGGAGCAAGGGATATTCTTGGGTTTGATCCGGGTGATGTATCCGGACCAATTGCGCAAATACCGAAAGGTACAGCCAGCATTACCTACAGTGAGCAAATAGTAGCAACAGGAACTGGTGGTGGTCCCGGTACAGGTCCGGGAACAGATGGACCGGTAAGCGGGGGTAGAGCAGGGGAGAGTTTTAGTGTTGGCGATGTTCATCAGAGCTCAGTCACCCCGGGTGATATATTCAGGGGTGATATTGATGCAGTAAGGGATCGTATATCAATGAGAGATATCGATCCAAGTATCTTAGGTGGACAAACTGGTGATATTGAATTTACTCAAATAACTACCACAGAGCAGCTCAATGCTTTAGCCAGAGCCAGAAGAAGAGCATTATCAGAGGGGATACAAACAGTTGATGAACAAGCAATTGATACTACTCCAATAGGATTAAGAGAAGATGCCATAAATATCCGACAATATGTTGAACCGAATATTCGGCAGCTTCATGAACTCTTCGCCAAAGAGTCACAAGTTCGTAACATCTATGGATCTATCCAAGTTACTCTCTACTTTCGACCTAATGGACAAGTCGAGGGGGTTAATATAGATCCCAGACCTGGCAGCTTCTTTACTGACAGTTTTATAGCTCAGGCAGTAGCTATCATGATGCAATGGCGTGTACCAACTACTAGGCAGCTGCCTGCTTACTCATTCCAGGTAAGATTTATTAGAAATTAACTTCAAGTTAGAATAGTCTTTTAACTGTGGGTTGAGTTCTTAGTTTTTAACTTTGTTCACTTAAATCTAATTTAACTCATTTTGATTTAGTATTTTTTAACTGAGTTTTACCATAAGGGAGCACACGAGTCGGTCCTAGCCGACTCGTGTGCTCCCTTATGGTATGAGAAAGATAAAAGAGAAGTTTTCTAAAAGCAGTAGCGAACAAATCAGAAATTGATCGTGAATTGCAAGTAATTTACTCCCAGATAAATGTCAGTTCTTCTGCTCACTCGGTGTGATCTGCAGATCAGATAGCTGCTTACACTGCCGGCGACCATACCGACGATTACATCAGAAGGGAAATGTTGACCTGCAGCTACTCTGCTTGCTCCGACTATTGTAGCGAGTGCGTAGGAACCGGTAACAACATAAGGGTTTTTCAGGGTATGATGTTGATAATAATGGCTATAAACAGCAAGGGCAAAGGCGAAAGAGGTATGGTTGGAATAGAAGGAGAATCTGGCATCTTTATCTAATTTGGTTTCTAAGACGGTATCTTCATCATAAACGTAAGGTCTTTTCCGGAGAGTCAAACTCTTACTCCATCCGTTAAGAGCATTTTGTACTACAAGGATCTCACTCAAGACAAGCAAATTATCCCAAGTATATGGATCATCCCACGCATTGTATAAGATTGTAGAACCTAAGGAGATTAAGGTCAGGTAAGAACTTCCATCGGTTAATTGTTGGTTATCATTATTTATCGCCCATCTATCGAAAAAGGGTACATCTGAAGAGCCAGATTTTATAATCTGATCCTCTGTCAAACTATTGACATTTTTACTGTTATAATAGCTATTAGCCAGATCGAGTGCTATTCCCAAAGCAATATTAGTATAAGCTTTATTATCGTTGATGTAAAATACACGAGCAGACATCTGGGTTGCAGTTAAGAGAGCGATTAGAATAAATCCGATGATTGGTTTTTTCATTAGTGGATAAGAAAAGAGCAACCCTTAATTATCTGATCAAAAGTTGCTCTTCATGATCTATTTAAGCTAAAGTAGCTACCATAACAGCTTTTATAGTATGCATACGGTTTTCTGCCTGATCAAAAACAACAGATTGTGAGCTTTCAAAGACTTCGTCTGTTACTTCCATCTCAGGGATACCAAATTTCTTGAAGATCTGCTCTCCGACCTTTGTGTCTCTGTTATGGAAGGAAGGTAAGCAATGCAGGAATATGGTCTCTTTTTTGCCGGTTTTCTTCATCATAGCTTTGTTAACTTGATATGGTTTTAATAGAGCAATTCTCTTTTCCCAAACACTGTCGGCTTCTCCCATAGAGACCCAAACATCAGTATAGATCGCATCTGCTCCCTTCAGACCTTCATTGATCTTATCGGTAATTGTTATCTTTGCTCCTGTTTCTTTTGCTATAGTTTGACATTTTCTAACTAAGTTCTTATCCGGTTGAACAGATTTTGGTGCTAAAAGACGGAAATCGACACCGAGTTTAGCTGAACCTATCATTAAAGAGTTTGCCATGTTGTTTCTACCATCACCAACATATACTAAAACGACTTCGTTTAGAGATTTCTTGATATGTTCTTTTATAGTCAAGAAATCCGCTAAGACTTGTGTTGGATGGTATTCATTAGTCAAGCCGTTCCAAACAGGTACACCGGAATAATCTGCTAATTCCTGTACCTTTTCTTGACCGAAACCACGATACTCTATCGCATCATATAATCTTCCTAATACACGAGCCGTATCCTTCATCGTCTCTTTATTACCGATCTGACTTCCACTTGGTCCGAGATAAGTCACATGAGCTCCCTGATCATAAGCAGCAACTTCGAAAGCACATCTGGTTCTGGTTGAGTCCTTCTCAAAGATCAGAGCGATATTTTTACCCTTAAGTAGTTGTTTTTCTGTACCATTATACTTTGCTTTTTTCAGATCTGCGGAAAGCTCCAATAAGAAATTAACTTCTTGAGGTGTAAAATCGAGCAAGGTAAGTAAGTTTCGATTTCTAAGATTAAAAGCCATTTGATACTCCTTTTTGATTTTTGCGTCATTTTTTCCCAAACAGTTCTGATAGCAAGGTTTTTATTGACTGAAAAACTTTACCGAGATTTTGTTACTAAACTTTGAAGTGAGGTAAATATGATAAAAAAAAGACTGATCTTGGGATTATTAATGATATTACTTGTTATCTTCAATATTGTTTCTTGCTCGAAGCAAAGTGAAGACTACACAATATATGATACCACAACCGGACGGAAAATATCTCTAAGTAGGATGGCAGAGCAATTATCTAATTATGATATTGTAATGTTTGGAGAATATCACGGTAACGCAATGATTCACCAACTACAAGCAGAGTTATTACCATATTATTTGCGTTATGCTGAAAATATTGCTATTTCTATGGAGATGTTTGAACGGGATGATCAAGAATTATTGGATTATTTTTTAGAAGGTAATATTGATGAAGAGGAATTTTTATCAAATGCCAGAGCTTGGCCAAATTATAAGTCTGACTATAAACCGATCGTTGACTTTGCCCAAGAAAATCAAATTTATGTCATCGCTTCTAATGTGCCGAGAATGTATGCAGCAGCAATCAGCAGGTTTGGTACAGATTCTTTAGATATGATACCGGAAGATGAAAAGGTATATCTGGCTAGAGAATTAGTCATTCTTGAAGATGACTACAAAGATAAATTTTATGAAACAATACTTGATACACCCCATTTAGATTTAATTGATCCTAATACATTAGAGCAGAGACTAATTAATCTCTACGCAGCTCAATCACTCAAGGATGATACGATGGCTGAAAGTATAATCGAATTTATGAACAATGTACCTGACACTAAAGTAATCCATTTTAATGGAGATTTCCATAGCAGATACAGGTTGGGTGTAGTAACGAAGTTAAATAGATTAAATCCGGATTTGAGGATTGCAGTAATCAGCCCTTATCAGGTTGGAAGTGATGAAAAATTCTCATATAAGAGAGAAATGAGTAATATAAGTAATTTCCTGATCGTTATACATGATCAGGATGATAAAAACTAAGGAGATGATAAATGAATCGAAAAGAAGCATATATCTTTGCAATAGAAAACGAGATTAAATCAAAGAATCTCTATAAGATATTAGCTAGAAGCTTTAAAAATGAAGAGATTGTAAAAACCTTTCATCTTCTTGAGTCATTGGAAAAGATACATGAAGAAAAACTGATCGAAGCATTGAAAAAGGAGTTTAATATCTCCGAAACTGCTTTTGATACTAATATGCCTCCAAAGATAGATATAAGAAGGAACTTATCAGATCCTAAAAATATTTTGGAATTTGCTATGGATCGGGAATTAGCCATGGCTGATCAATATGAGGATATGGCAGCAGGATGTCAAGACGATGAATTACGAAGTTTCTTCCTAAAATTAGTCAAGGAAGAGAAAGACCATAAAGAACTACTTGAAACAGAGATGGATAGAATCCACGGTACTGCAATCTGGTTTGACGAATCGGAACTAACCGGATTGATGGAATACTGATTTGCCGAGTTCTTTGCATGGTACGATATCTCATATAGAGGTCTATGTTAGTGATCTAAAGAGATCAACTCTTTTTTGGGATTGGTTTCTAGCGTTTTGGGGTTATAAGGTTCATCAAGAATGGGAGAGGGGTAAAAGCTGGATTAAAGGCATGACTTATATAGTATTAGTACAAACTGAGCACAGATACCAAAAATATCCCTATCATAGATGTCATACCGGTCTTAATCATATAGCTTTTTTTGCTGACGATAAAACTGACATAGATAGATTTACTAAAGAGTTAAGAAGAAAAGGGATTCCAATTCTCTATGAAGAAAGACATCCTTATGCCGGTGGAGAAGATAATTATGCCGTCTATTTTGAGGATCCGGATAGAATCAAATTAGAAGTAGTATTAGCGCCCAAAGCAAGTCATGATAAACACATATAAATCAGTAATATATAAAAACTAGAGGGACATATGATAAAGAGAATAACAACTTTGATATTATTGTTAATAACAATAGGATTGACAGCCAGTCAACAAGAGAGTTTTGAATTTGGTAAAAGGATGTATAGAGACGGTTTCTATCAAGAAGCCCTACTTGTTTTCGAAAGGATAACAAATGTTGCCCCACAATCCCCTGAATCAGAAGAATCTCTCTATCTTTTAGGAGAAATTTATCGGATGCAGGATAAATTCTTAGAAGCTGAGAACCATTATCGGCGATTCTATGAAGCTTATCAAGTCAGTCCTTTCAGAGAGAATGCCTTATATTATTGGGCATTTAGTACATATAAACAGGAAAAATATTCTTTGGCAATAGAGCTGTTTAATGGATTCATCGAAGCTTATCCAAATTCGACAAATAAAGCCAATTCATACTATTATTTGATGAATAGCTACCATAATATATCTGCTCATCAATCTGTAATAAGCCAGGGGCAAAGATTTATAAGAGAGTTTCCTAATAATTCCCTTGTGCCGGATATAATGTATTTCATGGCACTTTCTTATGTGAGATCAGATACTATCAATGATGCCTATAATACTCTTGATATGATTATTCGTGATTACCCTCAATCAGATGCTCGTTGGCAGTCAGTTATAATTAAGGGAGATATCATACAAAAAGAGAGGGGAATCCAAGCAGCGATAGATCATTATAATGAGCAAATGAACTATGTTATTCCCCGTTTGTTCGAAGAGAAGATACAATATCAACTTGCTACACTCTATTTAACGAGCAATGATTATATTAGAGCAGTTATCCCATTATCATTACTTATCAACAAGTATGATCGTTCTCCGCAGTTAGCCGAGTATCTTTTTTATTTTTCTTATGCTAATACAAAACTGATGAGATATCAACCTATTGTTGATTCTTATGAAAAAACCGATATTCTTGATATAATAGATACACCTTTGTACTATGACTATTTGATCAAAGTTGCAGGAGCTTTCTACTATCTCAATAAATTTGATGCCACTGATACGATTATTAATGAATATTTATTTGATGTTCAGGAAGACAATCATGTTTATGCTGTTGTTTATTGGAATGCCAGATTGAAAGAACAACAGGGGAGATTATTAGATGCCATCAATAGTTATCATCAGTTGATTACTAACTATCCTTCTTTAGTGGAGAAGGATGAAGTTCTGATGAGAATTGGAGATATCTATTTCGAACAGATGCAGATGTATCAGACGGCAATAAATTATTATAATCAAATTAGCACCAGTGTTAGCTTTGTCAGTAAGTATCATTGGACAGCATTGTATAAAGCTGCGCTCTGTTATGAATTATTAGGCGACTATTCTTTAGCGTATAACACACTACAACAGATAAACTTAGATTATATCGATAATGAAATGACAAAAAATGAAATAATTAGACGACTTGAGATACTAAGTCAATTCAAGAAAGTTGATTATGAGACGATAACCTCTAAACTGATAAGTTCCCTCTATCAATATATTGATACCAATGATAAGGACAACTTACGTGATAGATTGATAACTACTATGCTGGTTGATATGAAGGATGCTGAGGGAGTATTAGTTCTCCTTGAACAAGATCAAACTGCTAAAGCAACGTATTTGCGGGGTAGAGCTAATGTTAAGTTACTTCACAGAGCTGACCTTGAAAAGAGAACAAGTGATAGAAGAAATTATTTTGATCAGCTGAACAATGAGATAAGCAGTATTAATAGGCAACTTCATCCTATGTATGTCAAAGAATTGGAGATAGATAGGGATTATATCATCAATAATTACACTTTAATTGCTGAAAATCTAACAAAAGCAGAAAGTTTTGTTAGTGACTATCCAGAAGCATCTGCAACCAATCGTTTCCGCTTCTTGATAGGTCAATATTATCTTAGAGATGCAAATTATGCGGAAGCAGATCAATATTTAAGTCGAGTAGTTAAGGATCGAGAATTACCTCTAGTTCAATATGAACAAGCATTGATCATGATGGGTAATTATTTTTTTGATAATGAAGAATATGAACAGGTAATAAATTACTTCAATAAGATAGACAGTGGTATAACTATTAACAGAGCAGAGGAAATGTACCGCTATGCAGTTTCCTTAATTAATACAGGAGAAACAACACATGGCTTAAACAAATTGGAATTTTTAGTTAAAAATAGTTCAATATTTGCCAGTAAAAGCAGTTCTATTGATATAATAACAGATCATTATAGAACTTTAGATGCATATGAAACAGTAGTTACCTATATGCTTATGTACCCTGAATCAGAAAGAGATAGAGATTACTTTGTTCAATTGTCTCATGATTATCTGCAGATTGGTGACAGAATTCGTTCAAAAGAATCTTTAATGCATATTACCGACAAAGATACCCCGGTTCTCTTAAACCTCGCCGAGTTACATTATCAGACAGGCGATTTATTCATGGCAGAGTTAACCTATACAGAGATTCTAAAAAATCAGATAAATAAAGAAGATCGCTTAAGAGCTCAATCAGGACTTGCTCATATTTACTTTACTCGTGAAAATTGGCGCGAAGCCATCAACTATTATGATCCTGTTATCAATGAACTTGGGGATAATATTAATATTGAGCAATATCAGTATCTAGATCTTGTTCAAATCAGTAAAGAGTCTGTTATCTCTAACTATAGAGTACAAAACCGACCAAGAGCAGATAATATCAAACAACGTTTTCAAAACATCTTGCGAACAGATAATACTGTATTAGCGGAAATAGAGTTAAATGAATCAATATATCAAATGACTGTTAATCGAAGTAGAGCTGAGAGAGGATTTAGTGATATAATTCGTAATCATAATCTCCCTGAAAATTTGCGAATGCGGGCATACTTCTGGAGAGGTGTGAACCATTTAGAAAACAAAAAAACCAATGAAGCAAAAGCTGATTTTCAAAATGTTTTACGAACTACAGATAAAGAGTTATTAAGTCAGGCACATCTCAAACTTGGAACGATTAATTTCTCCGAGCAACAATTTCAACAGGCATTGGAGCATTATCATATTGTAATTCAAACCGATATGACCGGTAATTTGGCTTACGATGCCGCAAAGAACTATGCTATAGTTTGTAAAACAATAGAGGATTGGCAACAAGCGATCGAAGCATATGAGATAATTCTTGAGCGTTGGGGAGATGGAGAAGAGGCAGGAGAAACTCTCTTTAATATTGCCTATTGTCAGTTCAGGGATAGAAAGTATCTGGATGCTATCAGAACCTTTGAAAGTGCATTACCGCTTATATCTGATAGGGAGATGAAAGCAGAGGCACAATACTGGATAGGGGAGAGTTATTTCAGCATGAATCAGTTTGATAATGCTGCCACAGAATATCTAAAGGTCGGATATTTCTATCCTGAGTTTGTGCAATGGAATGCCATTTCAGAGCTTAAACTGGCAGAAGCATATATTCGTCAGGGACGATATGAAAATGCTCGTGGTGTTCTGAATACAGTAATAGAAAAGTATGGTCGTGATAGTGATTGGGGTAAACAGGCATTAATCTACTTAGAACAGATATAACTAATGGATTACAGGTATCTTAGGGAATGGGTTGACCATAACCAAAAAACTAACAATAGACTTATTATATCAGATGTAAAGAGATATCAGGAGAATATATTCATCGGTTTTAAAGGTGAATTAGAACAACTCCAGATAGTACTCGATAGTTCAAATCCTTTTCTCTTTTTTACTACAATAAAAATGTTGCCTTCAAAAAAGGACTCAAAGGTCGATGTTCTTAATCAACACCTCAATCATTCTCTTATCTGTAGCATAGGAATAATAGAATCAGAGCGTATTATTTACTTTGAAACACAAAAAACCGATATTTATAACCAAATTCAAATATATAGACTTTACTGCGAATTTATACCCCATAAGACAAATATGATCCTGACAAAAAAGAGCGCTGAAAAAGAAGTTGTAATCGATTGCTGGAAATATTTTACATTGGCTGATAAGACTTCCCGGCAAATTTTACCCGGTTCGGTTTATCTTCTTCCAACTCGGCAAGTAATAGAATCAAAACAACAGAATACAAAATATCTATCTGCCGTGAAATATCCACTGCAAATTGAATCACTGATATCAAAAAAAGAAGATTTTGCTGATAATATTATCAGCAGGAAATTTGACGATATTAATTCACTTTTTGAGACCTTTTTTTATGAGTATATTCTCCCCCCAAAACAGAACAGAATCATAAGTGATAGAATCAAACTGTTAAACAAAGAGAAGACTAAGAAAGAGAAGAAATTAGTAAAACTCATCGGAGAATATGAGGAGAGCAAAGAATTCGAGAACTATAAAAGAATGGCAGAATTACTTAAGGTGAGTTTGCATCATGTTCGCAAAGGAATGGAAAGTGTTAAGGTAATTGATTATTACTCAGAAGATAAAAGCAAGATCATTATCCCGTTACAACAAGAACTTACACCGATAGACAATATGAAACTCCTTTTTAAGAAGTATCGTAAAGGGATCAAAGGGAAAGAGGCAATTAAACAGCAAATAAATAAAACCGAAGAAGTGATAGAAAAAATCGATAAAGAGATTTTTGATATTGAAAATAGAACTATTGATATCAAAGATTATAAAGAGCAAACTCTCAATCAAAAAACTTCTACTATGAAATCAAAAAAAATCAGAAAGAGTGATAAATATAGAAAACTAAAGATTAATAAAGATTGGGAAGTTTTTATTGGAAGAACTAATAAAGAAAATGATGAACTGACTTGTAGAATGGCACGACCTGATGACTGGTGGTTTCACTCACGAATATTTCATGGTGCTCATATAATTTTAAGAAATTATAGCAAGCTGGATATTACCCCCGAATTGATTAACTTGTGCTCTCGTTTAGCTGCTTATTATAGCAAAGCAAAGAATTCAGAGAACGTACCGGTTGATTATACTCAAATACGTTATGTGACTAAACCGCATGGAAGTCCAGCAGGTTATGTTATTTATAAAAACCAGAAAACCATATATGTTAATCCTTTGTCTCTTAGAGAAGGAGTTAAGTTGGTGGGAACTTGGCAGTAAAAAAATAAAACATGGCATTGGTATGAAAAATAAAGGAATCGTATTGGTCAGTGGTGGTATGGATAGCTTGGTAACAGCAGCAGTTGCTGTTAAGGAGTGTTCTGAAACTTATTTTCTGCACGTAAGTTACGGGCAAAGAACTGAAAAGAGAGAATTAGAGTCTTTTCACAAGATAAGAGACCATTATAATCCTGTTGATTATATGATATGTAATATTGAGTATTTAAAACAGATTGGAAATTCGAGCTTGATAGACAGGACAATGATCTTAGATAACCAGATAAGATCTGGTCAAATACCCAATACCTATGTACCTTTTCGAAATGCTCATTTATTAGCTATTGCAGTATCTTGGGCAGATTCGATAGAAGCAGATAGAGTTTATATAGGAGCAGTTGAAGAGGATAGTTCAGGATATCCCGATTGCCGGGAAGTTTTCCTTACGGCTTTTAACGAAGCTGTTCACTTAGGGACTAAAAAGAAAACACCAATTATTATAGAAGCACCACTCTTACATCTGACCAAGAAAGAAATTGTTCTTAAAGGTTGTAAATTAAACGTACCTTTTCAATATAGCTGGAGTTGTTATCAGGATAATGAACTATCCTGTGGTATCTGTGCTAGTTGCCAGCTAAGATTAAAAGCATTTCACGAAGCAAACGTGAAAGATCCATTACCTTATAGGTAATACAGTCAATACATTTTCAAATGTCTGAACAAAAGAGTATAAAGATCATCGGTGGTGGATTAGCAGGCTGTGAAGCTGCCTTACAATTAGCAAAATTAGATTGGCTGGTAGATTTATACGAGATGAGACCTAATAAAATGACGTCAGCTCATCAAACACCATTTCTGGCTGAACTGGTTTGTAGTAATTCCTTAAAATCAGAACTACTTAGTACTGCATCCGGATTATTAAAAGAAGAATTAAGACTACTCGACTGTGAATTGTTAAAAATTGCTGAGAATAACAAACTACCAGCCGGTAATGCTCTAGCTGTTGATAGAAATGCTTTTGCTTCTGAAGTAACTGATAGAATAAATAATAACCCCAATATAAAAGTTATTTATCAAGAGGTAACAACTTTAGATGATGATCTGACTATAATTGCTACCGGACCGTTGAGTTCGGATTGGTTTATTCAAAGTCTACTGCAAATTGTTGGATCAGAAGATCTGTTCTTTTTCGATGCGATAGCTCCTATCATATCAACTGAGAGTATTGATCTTGATAAAGTCTATTATAAAGCGAGATATGATAAGGGATCAGCTGATTATCTTAATTGTCCATTCTCTAAAGAAGAGTATCAAAGATTTGTAGAAGCATTAATAGTTAGCGAAAAGTATATCGGTAAAGAATTTGAGCGAGAGTATTTTAACGATTTAAGGCAGAGTAAGGATTTAAAGTTTTACGAGAATTGTATGCCAATAGAAGAACTTGCCCGACGAGGAGAAGATACTCTCCGATACGGAGTTATGAGGCCTGTTGGTTTGGAGGATCCTGCTTCTGGTAAGAGACCTTATGCTGTACTGCAATTAAGAATAGAAAACAAAGATAGGACAGCTTATAATCTTGTCGGTTGCCAGACCATGATGACTCAAGCCAGTCAGAAAAATGTCTTTCGGCTTATTCCGGGGTTAGAAAATGCTGAATTCTATAGATTTGGTTCCATACATCGCAATACTTATCTCAATTCACCTCACTTACTGGCTGATGATTTAACTCTAAAGCAGAAACGTAGTATTTATGTTGCAGGACAGTTATCAGGAGTGGAAGGATATGTAGAATCTATTGCTTCAGGTCTACTTGTATCTCTTATTGTAGGCAAGAAGTTTTTTTCTTTACCTGAAGAAACAATCATCGGTCAGCTTTGGAGAAGATTGACCAATGAAGAAAATCAACCTTTCGTTCCTATAAATGCTAACTATGGTTTATTACCACCCATGCAAGAGATTATTAAGGGTAAACAGAAGAAGAAAGAGCTCTTAGCAGCAAGATCAATAAAAGCATTGAAGGATTTCTTTGGCTCTTAATAGTCTCTAAATAATTTTGTGATTTTCTGCTAATTTTTGTTCTACTTTGAAGATATCTAAGCTGAGATGCAAAAAGAAATCTTGACAAAATTGTTATATAATTGTGTCATTAAATATAGTTGCAATACTTAAAGAAAAGTAATGAAAAGGACAAAAAGAGGTCTTGATGTTTAAGGATTTGAAGATTGTTGTGATCGATGATGAAGCTAGTGTTACCGGAATGATCAACCAACTTATCACTGCTTACGAACCTGGTATTGAAGTAATAGAAGCCTTCACAGGAAAACAAGGATTAGAGTTAATTGGAAAAGAGATACCGGACTTGATTATTTTAGACATTAAATTGCCGGATATGAGTGGTTGTGAAGTATGTCGGATTATTAAGAATCAAGATAACTTAGCAAATATACCGATAGTCGTAATAACTGGGTTAAGTGACCATAGGGATTTGAAAATAAAGTTTCTGGAAATGGGAGCAGATGCCTTTCTCAATAAGCCATTCGATGATTCTGAGTTAATTGCTCAGATTAGAGCCTTGTTAAGACTTAAGCAGGCAGAAGATCAACTCCGTTATGAACGAGATATTTTGAAGAACAAAGTAACTATACAGAGTAAAGAGTTAAGTGAACAGGAAGAAAGATGGCAAGTTATTCTTGATTACATCGTTGGTGGTATCTGGGATTGGGACTTAGAAGAGGATAAGATTCACATTTCGAGTCAATGGAAGGAACTTCTTGGATATGAAGATGAGGAAATAGATGATGAACTAGTTTTCTTCTTTGCTTTGATACATCCAGCTGATAAAGAGAGGTTTCGTAAATCGATCAGTGATTATCTAAACAAAATTGAGCCAGAATTCAAATCCGATGTACGGTTGCAATGTAAGGAAGGTACCTATCGTTGGTTTCTATATCGCGGGCACGCACTTTGGGATAAAGAAGGGAAAGCAATCAGATTGATCGGCATTCATACTGATATAACAGATCATAAGCAGCAGTTGATGAATCTTGAGAAAATGGCTCTGTATGATAATCTCACCCGTTTGCCAAACAGAGTATTATTTTATGATTTCACTGAGAAAATGATGGCGGCTACTCAGAGAATTTCACAGAAAATAGGCATACTCTTCTTAGATCTGGATAGTTTTAAAGTTGTTAACGATTCATTAGGACACCAAGTTGGTGATAAAGTACTAAAGGATGTAGCTCAGAGATTAAAGAGTCTGATCAGACCAATGGATGTTATAGCTCGTTTTGGTGGTGATGAGTTTATGTTAGCCATTAATAGCATACAGTCATCTGATGAATTGAATTTGATAATTCAAAGACTTAAGAAAGGAATTACTGAACCATTTAATATAAACAATCAAGAAATAACTATTGAATTCAGTTTAGGATTTAGTATTTATCCCGACGATGGAGATAAAATAGATACTCTCTTAAAGATCGCCGATCAGAAAATGTATGAAGAGAAGAATGCCAAGAGAATCAATGGAGAAAGCCGGTAACCTTTAGTTTATCCTATTAAATCTTTTCTTATTTCCTCTCTGATAGAAGTCTTTTTGTTTCTAAAGCAATCATAAGTTCTTCATTAGTAGGTATTTTATAAACAGCAACATGAGAATCAGGTTCATTTAAGACTAAGAAATCTTTAGTAAACTGATTGTTCTCTTTTAAATTCAGCTTCAAACCCAAGTAATTCATATTCTTGCAGACCTCTTCTCTAAGAATAGGCATATTTTCACCCACACCACCGGTAAAGACAAGAATATCAAGTCCATCCATCACAGCAGCATAAGCGCCAATATACTTCTTAATTCTATATGCATAAACCTCAAAAGCTTGAATTGCTTTAGGATTCTTCTTCTCAAGAATTTCCTCTTCAATCTCTCTCATATCATTGCTGATTTGTGAGAGACCTAACATACCACTTTTTTTATGAATAATGGAATTAACTTCATCTACCGAATAGTTGAATTGGCGTATCAAAAGGATAGGGATAGCAGGATCAATATCACCACAACGAGTTCCCATCATCAAACCTTCTAAAGGTGTAAATCCCATAGAAGTATCAACAGATTTACCCTTATCAATTGCTGTAATTGAAGCTCCATTACCGATATGGCAAGTTATTATTTTTAGTTCGGAAATATCTTTTTTCATAAACTCTGCTGCCTTCAAAGAGACATATTTATGCGATGTGCCATGAAACCCATATCTTCGTATTTGATGTTCTGTATAAAATTCCATTGGTAGCGGATATAAATACGCATAAGAAGGCATTGTTTGATGAAAAGCGGTATCAAAGACACCACACTGTGGTAAGCTCGGTAATTGATGTGTTATAGCTTCAACACCCTTGATGTTGGCGGGATTATGTAGTGGAGCAAAATCTGAGCATTGAATTAATACTTCTACTACTCGTTGGTCAATGATAACAGAGTCAGAGAAAAACTCACCACCATGAACCAGTCTGTGTCCAACACCATCAATTTCATACTCATTCTCTATCACACCGTGAATTTTATCTAATAAAGCATCAAGTATTAATTGAATTCCTTTCTCATGGTCATCTACAATTATTTCTCTCTTTTTCTTAGTGTATTTTTCACTGATATAAGTAAAAAGACCAATATCTTCTCCTATCTTTTCAACGATTCCTTCTGCAAGAACAATTTCTTTTTCTGTATCGATAAAACTAAATTTGATAGATGAACTACCACAGTTGATTGTCAAAATCTTCATATATTCCTCTTTAACTTAATAATTCTATAACAATATCTAGCTACGTGAATTGACTCAAAAAAAGTAGTAGAATAAATTAATCCAAAAAATCAGCTTTGCTTAAGCTCAGGAAAGACTATAGTGATTTCTTCTTCAGCATTTTTTGGAGAGTCGGCAGCATGAACAGCATTATAGGACACTGTATTTCCATAGATATGACGAATAGTTCCCATTGCAGCTTCTGCTGGGTCAGTATTACCAACAATTGATCTCAGTTTAGAAATTGCGTTTTCTCTCTGTAAGATAACAGCGACTACATTACTGGTAATCATGAAATCGATAAGTTTATTATAATATGACTTTCCTTGATGTACAGCATAGAGTTGTTCAGCCATGTTCTTATTCATATGAAACATCTTCAATTCGATTATATCAAAACCATTAGATTCGATGATATCAAGGATTGCCCCAATTTTTCTTTTTTTAATAGCATCTGGTTTTATGATCATAAGCGTTTTTTCAATCATTTTCGAACTAGACTCCATTAAATTATTAAATTAGATACCGTATATATTGAAATAATCAAGAGCAGCAACTTTAATTGAGACATCACGACCCAGAACAGAACTCATTTTTAATTTGTGATCAAGTATATTCTGCCAGAGAGCATAGATATCTTTTTCTTTAATATCAATGCCAAAATATTGTTTCATCATTTCCTGATAGAAGGTATCTCGATTAGAGACCTTTATTATTACGTACTTACTAGCAGAATTCGGACATACTTCATATTGCATAAAACGGGTATCGATTACAGCATATCCGTTCTTTAAGAGATTTTCGAAGTTAATCTGTTCATTTACTACTTCATTTTTGTCCATATCAAACCTCCTGATAACCGAGACATAAAAATGGTCTCGCTATTATTGGCAAACAATTTTTTCTTTTGGCTCTGATTAGTTTTTTGTGTATAAATATTCTATTTAGTTAAGTGCTTTTAGAGCTACTCAATATCGAGATATGAATCAAGATAAAAACTTATTAATTTTCTCAAAAACTTCTTGAGGTTTAATCAATCTCATACAGTTGTGATGCTTTAAGGGGCATTTTATAGGACCATGATGACTACAGGGTCGACAATCCTGATTGGTTTCAAAAACAAGATCGCCTTCTCTAAAGGGGAAAAATCCAAATTTTTTGACTGTAGGGCCGAA
Organism: Candidatus Cloacimonadota bacterium; assembly: GCA_019429305.1. Taxonomy (NCBI): domain Bacteria; kingdom Pseudomonadati; phylum Candidatus Cloacimonadota; species Candidatus Cloacimonadota bacterium. The sequence goes on along the minus strand of JAHYIR010000008.1, from coordinate 14,707 downwards.
AAAGCCAACAACCCGAGTTTGCACAGCATTGGAAACATGAAGAGCACCACTATCATTACAGAGGATAAATTTGCATTTATCTATCACAGCAGCAGATTGCAAAATAGTTGTTTTACCGGCAATATTAATACCTACACACCCTGAGTTCTTTAATATTGTATCACATAAAGCATTCTCTTCTTGAGAACCTATAAAGACAAAATTTGCTCTATCTTTTATTAATGAGATTAACTCTATATAATACTCTTTAGGCCAACATTTAGTTTTCCAAACGGAACCTGGTGCTACAGCTACCAGTGGTTTATAAACACTTTGTATTAAATCATCAGCTATCTTCTTATCTTCTTTCGAAGGGAACAATTCAGTTTGGCGATCTCCTTTCAGAACTCCCATTGGTTGTAACAGAGATAGATTTTTATCAATACGGTATATATTTGTTTCCGGAGTCACAGTTTTTGTCATTAACAGAGAGCGTAATTTTTTGCTAAATCCTATTCTTTCTTTTATCCCTGCTAATTTAGCAATAAGAGCTGTAGTAAATGAACTATGAGGTATCAGTGCGAGGTCATAATCTCTCTCTTTTATTTTTCTCAGAACTGAAAAGAAAGATCTAATTTTGCTTCCCTTTTTATCAAAGACCAATACTTCGGATAGGTGCGGATTATTAGCTAAAATTGCTTTAGTTGCGGGTATTACAAGAACATCCAGTTTAGCAGCAGGAAATTGTTTTTTTGTTTCGCGAATTAATGGAGTAACTAGTATTACATCACCAATAAAAGCTGTCTGAGCTATCAAAATTCTTTTAATCTCTCTCAATAGATAACTCCTTGTATAAAGCGATATTTTTTTCTACAGTGTTTTCGATACTAAACTTTTGAACAGTTTCCAGCGATTTTTTTGACAACTTTTCTCTTAGATCTTTATCACTAACAAGTCTGATTATTGCTTCAGCCATTCTTTCAGGGCATTGAGGATAGACAAGCAAACCATTTATTTCGTTCTCAATCATCTCAGGAATACCACCTGCCCTCGTGCCTATTACTGGTATACCTGCTGCTTGAGCATCTAAAACTGATGTTCCTAAACCTTCCAACTTAGATGAGATAACAAATATATCAAAGGATTTCAGAAAAACTCCCACCTCTTTTTGAAAGCCGGTAAATACAAAGTTTTTCGCTAAACCTGATTGTTCTGCAAGGGTTCTTATATGCTTATATAACTCACCACTGCCAACAGCTATAAAGTATGCTTCAGGACATTGTTTAACAACTATTGATGCTGCCTGTATTAATGTCGGATAATCTTTATGTCCGACAAAAGCAGCAATAGTACCAATGATAATAGCATCTTCTGGAATATGCCATTTTCTTCTAAAATCAAAAGGTACTTCCACATTATGATATTTTTTTAGATCTATACCGCTATGAATTATTGAGATTTTTTCTTCTGGGATACCATCAGTTTTTAATACCTGCTGAATATTGTTTGATATTGCCACAATCATATCTAACAATGAGTTATTGTATTTAATCCGGGAGAAAGGGTTTTTGTTAATTGAGAAGTCAACTCTTCTGACTGCTATTAACTTCAAAGATGGAAGGAATAATTTAGCCCATAATCCCCAAGAGAGAGCATGACCAGAATGGAGATGCAATATTCTATATTGGTTTTTCTTAGCCAATTTAGCTAATGAGATACCATGAATGAAATCCCACTCACCTAAAAAAGAAAGAGGATAAACCGGAAGATTTTTTTCTCTTAAGTACTGATAAGTTTTGGTTTTTTTCGGACAAACAAACCCAGAATCTATACCCTTTTTTATCATAGCCTCATAAAGATATACAGCTTGCTGTTGACCACCACGCCAGCTTTTTTCAGTATCCACATGTAATATTTTCATCTTCTCAAATCTCTTAAGCGTTTATACTTATACCAAACACCATAAGCAGAATTCTTGCAGAGTTTAAAACCTATAACACCATCCAAGAGACCGAACTGCAAAAAGTACATTTTAATAAACTTAACTAAAGCACGAAGATAGGCATACAATAAGTTAGATCCTTTCCCTTTGGTCAGCATTTGTTGAGCAGCTATTTCTCCGTAAAATTCCATTTTCTTGAAATGAGACTCTATCGTCGGGTAGGTATAGTGATTCATACTGTTCTTTAATATTGCAACAGGTTGTTTTGTAACAACCGATTCATGAACAGGTTTATCGTTGAATCTACTCATTTCCCTATTAAAAAGGCGTAATGGAGCATCAAATTGCCATCCGCAATATCTGATCAACTTCCCCAAGTAGAACGAATTACGTCTGATTCTGTAAGCTATATTATTATAACTGCACACAGATAAACTCTGAATCTCTTTTTGCAGAGCTGGCGTTAATTCCTCATCCGCATCAACAGAAAGAATCCAATCATTGGAAGCAGAATCGACTGCTAATTGCTTTGTTTTCCCAAATCCAAGCCAATCACTTTGAATGATCTTACATTTAAAATCCTGACAAATATTCAGAGTATTATCTGTTGATCCCGAATCTACTACTACAATCTCATCAGCCCAAGAAACTGAATTTAAACATTTTGCTATGTTAAATTCCTCATTCTTTGTTATGATAGTGACCGATAGTTTATTGCTATTCATGATTATCTTTATGCTACTGATTATTGATCAAAATTGATATATCAAATCAAGATTTAAAAAGTATATCTTTTTCATCAGTCTTTTCTTTGATGGTCTGAGTAGTTATAATATCAACTGTATTAGAGTTATTAATACCTATTACTGCCTGATAATTATTTTTTGATACTTCCTGCATTCTTTGACGGTAATGATCTTGATTAGATTTGCTTCTGTTTATTGCCAATGAAACATGGTATTGATGAAAGGGGAAATCATGCTTAAATACATTTCTCCCGATAGTTCCCGAAGCATATAATCTTCGTCCCAGATCATCATCTTCATAGCCCCAGTTCTGGTATGATTCGTCAAAACCATTCACTTTGAGCAGATCCTCACGAAAGATACCGAATACACCACTTCGTAACTTTGGATGATATCCCTTCTCCCGCAAATACTTTTTGAGAATATAATAGAGTTTCTCTTTTCTATACTGTTTTACTAATCTATTGTACTTATCCGTCTCTAGCGAAGATTTTGATACAATTGATCTATTTTCAATCAAAGCCCTTAGAGTATTTGTTTCTTTATCATCTAAACGTATGGGATAAGCAACAAGGAACTCTCCTCTACTGGCATAATCAAGATAAGTCGAATAATAATCGACTGTCCCGACAATATCTTGATCATTAAAAATCAAATAGTCAGACGTTGCTAACTTTATACCGTTATTCCGGCATTTAGCAGCCCGAAAACCTCTATGTTCCTGTTTAACGTATTTGATAGCCGGTTTCATGTTTTTGCAAAATCGATTACTTCATTTATAGAGACGGTTGAACCGTCATCAGATATCACTATTTCATCGGGTTGAGTTCTTTGCAGTTTTATGCTCTTAAGTGTTGTCAGTAACGCTTTTATATCGTTGTAAAAGGGGATTATAACAGAAAAGGTCATTATAGTAAAATCTTAAGGTTTCTTTATCAAGACAAAGTTTTTGAAATATCCGATCTGCTTACCTCTGTTGAAGATCTTCTCAATCAAGCTCAAGAACCTGTATTTGAAAGTCTCATGTTTATGTAGAGCTCGATAGCGGTTTGGTTTCCCTTGATACTGGAGTCTATCTTGCCAGTTCATTCTGGAAATCATCTCCTTCATTACTTCGGGATGAGTATCTTTAAAAAAAGCTAATCTGTCTAATGGACCATAGTCAAATTCTTTGGGTGCCTTTTCATAGTATTCTTCTGCTCGGGTTTTACCCCAATGAACAGTATTCAAAGCCCGACTTTTATTCTGCATTAAATGTGGAGGTCTAACCCAACCGTAATGAAATATCTCAGCATCTACTTTTGCAACTCGCAATTTTCTAGTTCCTTCCGGTTGTCTGGGGTTATCATAATAGGAAAAAAAGCGGAAAGACTGAGCACTTTGATAGGAGTGTATTTCTGGTAAATTTCTAATGATCCTGATCTCAAATGGATACCATCCGTGTCCGTTATGATAATGATCATAGTCACCCCAAAAGTGTTTATAACTAAACAGCAAGCCCTCAATCTCTTTTTTAAGTAATAGCTCTTCACACCTTTGTTTGATTATTTGTAAATACTTTTCGTGTACCACTTCATCTGCCTGTAAATAGAATAACCAATCACCTGAACAGGCTTCTTTTGCGATATCGGTCTGAATAGAATTGATAATTCCTTTTTTGAAATACTTTTCTTCCCAGATTGTATCAATTATCTTAATTTTTGGATTGTTTAATTGAGCAATCTGTTGACGGGTAGTATCATCCTCATCACCCTTTCCTACAGCAATAACAAATTCATCGCAAATCGGAAGTATGGAGAGTATTGATTCAACTACAGGATAGTAGAGCTTTATTCCATTTCGAACAAAGGAGAAACCACTGATCTTCATAAATAGATCCTCTTAAATAAACCAGCTTTCAGCTAATTTAACTCGTTTCAAGTTAGTGATCTCCAAATTTAATATTCGGGAAGCAATGTTTTGGAATTTGTCTTCATTATCACTGACATAGAAGTAGTCCTTTCCCGTAATATTATTGTTTTCATAAAACCCTGTAATACTAACTTCATCAACTAAGGTAGCTAAAAATTTTTCCAGATTTTTTGTAATGGCTTCCGCACTATCTATCAAAGTAATCTCTTCTCCAACTGCTTGATGAATGACTTTTTTCAGCATCGGATAATGAGTACAACCTAAGACAAGTGTATCGATCTTTTCTGCTAAAAGCGGTGAGAGATATTCCTTAGCTATTGTAAGAGCTACAGGATGATTATGCCATCCTTCTTCAACTATAGGTACAAAGAGAGGACAAGGCACAGAAAACGTCTCTGTTTGGGTATTTAATCTCTTTATCTCCTTAGGATAAGCCATGCTACTGATAGTACCCTCTGTTCCGATTATACCAATTCTCCCATTTTTGCTTGTCTTAACAGCTTGTTCAGCACCCGGTTCTAAAACACCTATTATGGGAACAGGAAATAGATCTTTAAGCTGTTCAATAGCTAAAGCAGATGAAGTATTACAGGCAATGATGATGAGTTTAACTTGAAAACTGTTCAAAAATCTTGTATTTTGTATGGAATAGTCTATTATCGTATTTTTTGACTTAGGTCCATAGGGGACTCTGGCAGTATCGCCGAAATAGATCAAATCTTCATTAGGGAATTTTTTCCGTATCTCAGAGAATACTGTTAGTCCACCAACACCAGAATCGAAAATGCCTATTGGTCTCTTATTCAACTGAGGATCTCCTTATAGGTCTTTATATCAAGAGCCATAACCAATCTTCTCACTAACTCCAGACAGTTTTTATAATCATCGAGAGATATGATGCCATTATGACTATGGGCATACCTTACAGGAACTCCCAGAACTATTGTAGGCACTCCGATATTACTGATATGAATGACTTTGCCATCAGTACCCCCGGATGTTCGAATCGATGTTTGATATGGGATATCATACTTCTTCGCAGTTTCGATAGCTAAATTTGTTAACTTTGGTTTAACAAGCATTGTCGGATCGAAAAGACGAATATGAGCACCGCCACCCAGTCTATTTTGTGCTTTACTTTCATTACCGGGGAAATCATCTGCAGGTACCCCTTCCACAACTATTGCCAGATCAGGTTTGATCATGTTTGCTAATGTTTGAGCACCTCTGATACCAACCTCTTCCTGGACACTTCCACAGCAATACACAGCATTAGCATGATCATTCTCAGAGAGAAATTTTCCTGTTTCAATTGCTATGGCAATGCCTACACGGTCATCAAATGCCTTGGAAAAGATAAGATTGTTATGTTCTTCGTGAACGAAATGTGTAGTAGGAACTATTGGAGAACCAGGAGAGATACCGTATTTGTTAACAACATCTTCGTCTGATTTAGCCCCGATATCGATAAACATCTCTTCTAATTTTAACTCATTCAAATTACCTTTTATATAATGAATCGGTATAGAACCGATAACTCCACTAATTAGCTCGCCTTTGTCATTTATGACATTTACAGGTGAGGAGAGCAGAGTTCGCCAGTCCCAACCACCAAGATTATGAAAGCGCAGTAGTCCGTTTTTTTCTATCCTAGTTGTTATAAATCCTATCTCATCTTGATGACCGACAACCATTATTTTAGGTTCGGAACTTTTACCTATATACTCAAATGCAATCGATCCAAGCTTATCTCTTTGGTATGAAACATTGTTTCCTAATTCTTCGATCATGATTCCGGCTATCTTATCTTCAAAACCAGATACACCAGGGGTTAAGGTTAATTTCATCAATAGTTCTAAAGAGGTCATTTTTTTCTCCTTTATCAGATTATCATTAATAAAACAAATGAATCGTCTCAATCATCTTTTTTGTCAAGATTAACATATCTTGCTAATTTTTCTGCAGTATCGAACAATATAGAAAGATTACTATAGGTAGTATAAATTCTTAAGATCATGCTATTTTTTCAAATCCGGGATCAGTTTTGTAATCTCATTAGCAGCCCGGAACCCGGCTTTACCATCTAAAGGGGAAATCAGCATATTTGCAATTTGTTTTCTAATTATTGACATCTCCTTCTTTTTCGCAATAGATTCATTAATAGCTGCTGGTAACTGCTCGAAATTGTCTATGGATACCGATACTTTATCAATTATTGATGAGATATCATCTGTAGTGCGGTCAGTTTTTCTAACTGTAAAGGTCACAATGGGTTTATCAGCTACGCAGAATTCAGCTATCAAGCTGCTGGTATCACTAATACAGACATCGGATATTAAAAGGTAAGGATAAATGTCTAATTGATCTATAAAATAGATACCGGGAAGACTTCTTAAGTAGTTAATATAGTATAAACTCATCTTATGGTGAAGATTTACCAGTATATTGTAATTATCATACAGATCAGGTAATCTATTAAACCATTTATCAATAGCACTCATTCCAGATCCATCCCAAGTTGCTGTAAATAAAAGAGTTAATTTTTTTACATTAAGGTTGATCTTAGTGCGGAGTTCAGTTAATATATCTTTATTATATGTGTCATCTAAAAGTGTATCACTTTTCGGATATCCAATGGTTTTTGTTGTATAAACACCTTTTTCTCTGGATCTTAACACATCTGCTTCACTGGTCATTAAGAAGAGATCAAACATATTGTAATAATAGCTCTTAGGAGTTCTTTTAAAGCTATAGGCACCATGAGTTAATCCAATCTTGATTATTTTTTTTACCGGGTATTTCCAAGCTGCATTGCGAAACATAATTATAGCATCAGGAAAAACCGGATAGGAGTATATTGAAGCGTTAGGATCTATTTGATCTTTAATCTTACTAATCAAGTTTCTTTTTGAAACTACGATATCTATAGACTTGAGATGTTTTTGAATATTTTTAAACAAGAATAAATCAAACTCACTTTCTACATGTAATACTATTATCTTCTTCTTTCGGAGTATTCTTAAAATTCTCCAGATTAGTTGATAAGGAAAGTAGCTTAGATAGTATGAAATGACCATAGTTAACTTCTCTAATAAAGATTTATCTCCCAGAACTTATTATGTTATCTATTAACTTCTTTAGGATCAACGATAGTAGTCAACAACTTTTTCCAGAGATATCTAATATTAATCAAAAGTCTCAAACTAAGGCAAAATTATTGAAAGATTTTTCAAACTTAGACGATCCATATATTAATGAAATAGTTGACAGAAAAAGAGTGGTATAAAGTCATAAAAATTCGCAATTATTTCGAAATGAATTATGTTATAGTTATTACTCAGACGGAAGATGATAATGATTTCTGTAAGAAGGATCAATAAGATAGATTTGATAAAGAAGGGAAAGGTAACAATCCTGTTCTCGTTAGTATTGTTATCGTTTTTTATAATAACTTCATGTGGTAGCAATAATAGCTTTCTATCCCCTTCAGCTAATTACGATCCCTATCTAATTGATTACATAAACATCCATAATAATTCTTTTGAAGTAAAAACTACAGATCCGGTTGACCTTAAGTTCACATATTTCAATACTTATGACAACAAAGAAAGATATATAGGATATACAACAGATAGTAAGACCGGAATAAAGACATATACAGTACCGATATCTTCAGCAGGTATATTGTATTCGATGGAAATCATTGTCTATAGTGAAGTTGCCTATAAAGACACATTAGTATATTTTTACAGCCAAGCGGTAGATGATGAGTTCTTACGCATAGATTTTGTTGATGTTGCCCAAGGTGACGGAGCATTGATCAGAACTCCAGAAGGACATGCCATAGCTGTTGATGGTGGCTATGGTACTTTCTCTCCTTCATGGGCACCAAATCATGATTGGAACGGAGCGGGAGAACCCTTGATGCTTAACTATGTGCAAAGTGTTGGTGTTGATCATTTTTCGTATATGATAGAGACACATCGTCATTCTGATCACTGGGGTGGTTTAGCTGATATTATAAATGACGGCATAGGTTATGATTATTATTTATCACCATTATATGCTTTGGGATATTATCGGGGTGATTATCTCGATCTGGATTCAGCAGTTAGTTTTCAAATATTGAATATAGGTTATCCCCCTAATGATGCAGGATCAGGAACTAACAACACCTCTATAGTGCTTAAAGTCACTTATGGTTCAACTGAATATATACTGACCGGAGATGCTGAAAGAGAAGTTGAATTTTTTTTAGTAAATAGTGGATATAATTTATCAGCTAATGTACTTAAGGTTGGTCATCACGGGAGCAATACATCATCTACAAATGTCTTTTTAGGTTCTGTTTTGAATCAATTTGCTAAGATCGCGACTATAAGTTTTGGAACAGATAATCCTTATGATCATCCTCGAAATCTTGTCAGATTTAAAAATTACCAGACCTTTGGAACAAATATTCCCAGTTTGAGTTATGCAGGTAGTAACTACCATTTTGATGTTGGTACAATAAAGACCTTTTCAGACGGTAATGTTATCATAGTAAAATATTAAAGAGTTCAATAGATGATAATAAAAAGATATAGTATAATCTTAACGATTAGCTTGTTTATCCTGATATTTGGATGTGGACAGGATAATCGTATTAACAACAACGTTGAGCCACCGGAGATAATCGGAGTTATCAGTGCACCCGACACAGTGAGTAGCAAAATTTTTTTTATAGCTTCTATCGCTGTAGAAGATCCTCAGGGTTTAGATGTTCAAGCCAGATTTGACTGGGGTAATGGCTTTTATTCGGAATATACAGATTTTGCACCGAGTGGTTCGGTTTTAGAGATGCCCTATTCTTATAGTAACAGTGGAAATTTCACAATCAGTGTCACTGTTAGAAACAGAGCCGGTATGATCAGTACAAGTAATGAGCACAATCATTTCATAACGGTTCTGTATAAACCTACCTCCAACCTGATAGATGATCTATTGATTCATAATAACCGTTTGTTTATGACAACTAATTCTCCGGTAAATTTGAATTTTCAATATCAGCGAGCAGGTCAATCCGGTACTAAATATTTTGGCTATTCGGCAACTAATAAACGGAGTTATCTTGATTTTCCTTTAATTGTTGAAAGTAGTGGGTTAGATTATGAGCTTACTCTACAAGTAGAGACCGAAACTACTGTTAAAGACACTATATTGACTTTTGTTTCCACAAGTAGTCAGTATCCTCTTTTAAGGGTAGATTTTGTCGATGTTAGGCAGGGTGATGGAGCTTTGATTCAGACCCCAGAGGGGCAAGCAATAGCTATAGATGGTGGTTATGGTAGCCGTGTTCCCGGTTTTTCACAACCCGCCTATTGGAATGGTGCCGGTCATCCCTTTATGTTAAATTACGTGATCAACGAAAATATTACCCGCTTTCGTTTTCTGATCGAATCTCATAATCATATGGATCATTGGGGTGGTTTGGCTGATATAATTGATGCAGGCATTCCTTATGATTATTATCTATCTCCCGACACACCTCTGGATTATACAGTTGGCTCATATCTTAATATTAGTTCTTCTGTCAGATTTAGGATCCTGAATATTGATATTCCTCCGGGACTCAATACGACCAATGAGAATAACCGATCTATAGTTTTACGGGTAGAGTATGGAGAGATCGCTTATCTTTTTACCGGTGATATGGAAGCTGTGTTAGAAAACTATCTTGTTAATGAGGGTTTTAATCTATCAGCTGATGTCTTGAAAGTTGCTCATCACGGAAGCCAGACATCTTCCCGGCAGTATTTTCTTGAAGCTGTTTTCAATCGCTATGCCCAAATAGCAGTAATGAGCTTTGGCACCGGTAATCCTTACAATCATCCTCATAGCTTGGATCGTTTTAGTGATTACGAGGTTTTTGGCACAGGGCAACCATCTAATCCTTATCAGGGTGATAATTATCACTTCAATACAGGTGATGTTCAGACCTATTCAGACGGATACATCATTATAGTCAGTTATTAGAATAGAATACCAACCACTGATTTTAGCTCCACTAATCTTAATTATATCAATAGTCACCCTACGAGTCGGCTCTATCCGACTCGTGTACTCCCTAAAGATATTCCATAATTAAATGAAAAACACAAGAAGGAACTGTTGTTCACTGTAAAGGGAAAAACTACATTAATGAAGAAGGGTCGATATCGATATCGATTTTTACTGATTTGCTTATCTTGATATTTTTCTGTAGGTATTGGACTGCTAATTGTAGATGTTTTACCGAATCAGATTTAAGAATGATATGGTATCTGTACCTATTATTGATTTTATGGATGGGTGTAGGAACCGGTCCCAGAACATCGAATCTGGTTTGTGAATCAGAATTACTATCCTTACTATAATACTTTTTTAAGCTGCTGATAAGAGGTCTGACGGAATTCATCTGATCTTGTAAGTAAGTTTCATTATTATGAGAGAATACGAGCCGGGCATTTCTGACATAGGGAGGATAGAGAAGTGTTTTTCTTGTTTCCAGTTCTAAATCGACAAAGCTCTCATAATCTTGTTTTTGCGCCGTTAAGATCGCATAATGTTGAGGGTTGAAGGTCTGGATAACCACTTCACCCTTTCGTTCGCCTCTTCCTGATCTGCCAGCAACCTGAGTTAAAAGCTGAAAAGTTCGTTCTGTAGAACGAAAATCAGGGATGTTAAGACTATTATCTGCCGAGATAACCCCTACCAGAGTGACATTTGCAAAGTCCAAACCCTTGGCTATCATCTGTGTACCAAACAGAATATCAACCGTACCCTCTTTCATCCTTTTGAACATGGAATTATAGCTATCTTTACCTGAAGTAGTATCTGTATCCATTCTTAACAATCTTGCTGAAGGGTACATGATCTGTAACTGTTTCTCCAACTGCTGTGTACCGGCAATCCCGAATTCCAAGACGTAAGAACCACAATCGGGACATTTACGGAACATTTTCTCCCGATAACCACAGTAATGACACATTAAAATATGTTCATTCGAATGATAGATCAGACTAACGTCGCATTTAGTGCAGCGATGGATCTTACCACAAGTAATACAGATGACATAAGAGGCGTAACCTCTTCGGTTCTGGAAGAGTATCACTTGCTCTTTATTGCTTAAGCGTTCCAAGATCTTCTCTTTTAATAGATCGGAGAGAAGGCTATCACCATCCTCTTCTTTCATATCTACAATATTAACTTGAGGCATTGGTATCGATAACGGGCGATGAGTAAGTTTTAGTAGCTGATATCTATTATTAGCGGCGTTGAACCACGATTCCAGTGAAGGTGTAGCGCTTCCCAAGACGACAACAGCATTGTTTTGTTTGCCACGCAAGACGGCAAGATCACGGGCATTATAACGCGGATTCTTATCCTGTTTATAACTGCTTTCGTGCTCCTCATCGACTACAATTATTCCGATGTTTTCCAGAGGTGCAAAGAGAGCACTTCTAGCACCTAAAACTATTCGGCATTGACCCCTCTTGATCCTTTTCCATTCTTCCCATCGTTCCCGGTCGTTTCTGTGACTGTGTAAGATGGCAATATTTTCTCCGAAAGCGTTGTAAAACCGCTCTTCCATCTGAGGGGTGAGAGCTATTTCCGGCACTAAGATCATAGCGTTACGATTAAGGGCTAAACAGTCTCTGATCAATCTGATATAAACTTCAGTTTTACCGCTTCCGGTGACTCCATATAATAAAAAGGTCATAAAACGAGTACTTTCTATCTGCTCTTTGATTCTGCTATATGCAGCTTGTTGCTCGTCGGTAAGGGTAAAGTTAGTTTCTATTCTCGTTGAAGATGCTCGTACCGGCTGATCTTTTACTTCTCGAGATTCAATTTTGATCAACCCCTTCTCTCGTAGAGCTTTAATGATAGAGTAACTAAAGTCGTCGGCTAACCTTGCCAGAGGAACAGAGTTTGCGTCTTTGTCTGAAAAAATGCCGACAAGCTCCTTGATCCGATTCCAAGCATTTTCTTGTTTTGGAGTTAGATCGGGAGATTCTGCAATAGGATCATTTATAACAATAAAATTGGCGTATTTTTTTTTGATCTTACTGTCGTAGGTTCGCTTAATATCAATTATTCCGGCATCTTCCAGTTCTTCTAAAGTTTTTAAAATTGGTATGGTCTTTAATTTTTCCTTTAAGGTTGCTATATTAGTCCACTTATCATCATGGATCAGCTTCAAGATCTTTTGCTCTTGAGTAGTTAATAGAGAATCTTCTCTTCTTTGAAGATATTTTTCACTAAGGCGGATCTCTTGTGCTATTTGGATCTGTATGGCAGTTGGTAACATAGCCAGAATAGTTGTGCCTAAGCTACATTGATAGTAATTGCTCATCCATTCTGCTAAAGACAATAAGTCAGGAGATAGTACCGGCTGATCGTCAATGATCTCTAAAATATCTTTGATGTTATATGATTTGCTATCTCCGGGGAGGTCTTCTGTTGTCCAGATAAAACCTGTCAGCTGGTTGTTGTTAAAATTTACCAGAACTCTGCATCCACGTTGTAATTCTTTCTCACATTTGTAAGTATAGAGATTAGAAATATTCAACGGCAATGCAATTCCGTAACAGGGCATTAGCAATTATACCTATATTAATAATTTTAACGAGTCATACTCGATTTCTTTTGTGCTGATTACCAGAATTACATTAATTTTACTTGAGTAGGATCATTTTCTTAACCACTGAGGAGTCATTACGTTGTAATCTATAAAAATAGATACCACTACTAATCTCTTGTTTGCTGTCATTTTTGCCATCCCAGATGATAGAATGCAAACCTGGCTGCAATTCTTCTTGCAGGAGTCTTCTAACCCTTTGTCCAATAATATTATAGATGTCGAGAGTAACCTGTCCCTCTTCTATGATAGCGAAACTGATCGTTGTTTCAGCATTAAAAGGATTGGGATAATTCTGGAATAGTGTATCTTGCTGCAAAGTGCTGAGATCATCGCTGATATTGGATACCGGATCTGTTATGAACAATGTGAAATCATCTATATAGATCCCTTCGTCTTCAATAGCTTGATCCGAAGTAAAGAAGAAGCGCAGAGTTATCTCCTCACCGAGGTAATCATTCAGAGAAAACTCTTTGTGTGTCCAGTCACTGATCCCATTAAATGTTCCAATGGTTATCCAGTTATTATTTTCTATCATTATCTGCAGGTAGCAGTAATCATAACCGGCTTCTAAGGCATATTTAGCCATAAAGGCAACCGAAGCATTAGTAGCTGTTGTCAGGTCAATTATAGGGATATATCTGGCATAACTGCTCATATTTGCTTGATATTCACCCTGTGGGCTATCAGCTAAGGAATATTCTCCTGAATATGAGTAATAACTCGATAGACCCCAATGCCCTGTAGTGATCCAGTTTTCTAAATCTTCAAAAGAATCATGTGCATATGGAGTATATAAACTAAATGAAAAATAGTTTTCTTCATCATATATTGAGATTTCTTCTGTCAAAGTACCGTAACCTTCTGCTCTTATTTGTAACAGATAGGTACCATAAGATACATTATCAAATGAAAAAAGACCTTCCTCGTCAGTAAAAACTGGATCTAAAGGTGTATTAAGTAAAGAAACAGATGCGTTCTCTATAGGATCTTGATCATTATAAGAGATGACTAGTCCGCTAAGTGAGCCAGTTCCAGCAAGAAAAAGTTCAACATTGAGTTCGGTCTGTCCGTCATCAGTAATAATCACAGTATATGGATCAGAATCAACATAACCATAAGCAGAAAAAGTAACTTCATATTCTCCTGGTAAAAGCATCCTATAATATCTTCCAAAAGCTTCATTGCTTGTATAAGGATGACGAAATTCTCCGGTATCATCGATACCCGTGATAAAAATTTCTGCCACAATCGGTTCTTCTGTTGCAGCATCGGTAACAATCCCGGTCAGTGTAGAGTGATGTACTCTACGGAGTAGAATAAGAGCAGCTTCCATGTTATCGGAGACGATCTGTTGTACAGCTGCAGGAGGTGGAATGAATTCTGTTGCTAATTCAAAAGTATAGCAAAAAATACCATGCATACCATAAGCATAATCGTCTGTTACACCTCTAGCCGGATATAATT